>NZ_JBIQNC010000025.1:0-35382 GCF_044462705.1 Xenophilus sp. | reverse complement strand
GCTGCAGATCGGCTCGCCCAAGGGCGTGGCGCGGCTGCTGCAGCGCGCCGGCCGCTCGGGCCACGCGCCGGGCCGGCCCTCGCGCGTGACCCTCGTGCCCACCCACAGCCTGGAGATCGTGGAAGGCGCCGCCGCGCGCGACGCCATCGCCGCCGGCCACATCGAGTCGCGCCACTCGCCCGAGGAACCGCTGGACGTGCTGGTGCAGCACCTCGTCACCGTGGCGCTGGGCGGCGGCTTCCGGCCCGAGGATCTGCTGGCCGAAGTGCGCCGCACGGCGGCCTACGAACACCTGTCCGACGGGAACTGGCAGTGGTGCCTGGACTTCGTGCGCCAGGGCGGCCCCTCGCTCGCGGCCTACCCCGACTACCGCCGCGCCGTGCCCGACGCCGAGGGCGTGTGGCGCGTGCCCGATGCACGCCTGGCGCGGCGCCACCGCATGAACATCGGCACCATCGTCAGCGACGCCAGCATGAGCGTGCAGTTCGTCGGCGGCGCGCGCATCGGCAGCGTGGAAGAAAGCTTCGTCGCCCGCATGAAGCCGGGCGATTGCTTCCTCTTCGGCGGCCGCATGCTGGAGCTGGTGCGGGTGCACGAGATGACGGCCTGGGTGCGCCGCGCCACCGGCCGCCGCCCCGCGGTGCCGCGCTGGAACGGCGGGCGCATGCCGCTGTCCACCACGCTGGCCGACGCGGTGGTGGACCAGCTCGCCCGCGCCGACGCCGGCCGCTACGACTCGCCCGAGCTGCAGTGCGTGCGGCCGCTGCTGGAGATCCAGCAGCGCTGGTCGCACCTGCCCACGCCCGGCACGCTGCTGGCCGAGGTGCTGGCCTCGCGCGAGGGCACGCACCTCTTCCTCTACCCCTTCGCCGGCCGGCCGGTGCACATGGGCCTGGCCAACCTGATCGGCTGGCGCGTGGCGCAGCACGCGCCGCGCACCTTCTCCATCGCCGTCAACGACTATGGCTTCGAACTGCTGAGCGCCACGCCGGTCGACTGGGCCGAGCTGCTGCCGCAGGTGCTGCACGCGGGCCATGACGCGCGCGGCGACCTGCTGCACGAGGTGCTGGCCAGCCTCAACGCCGGCGAGCTGGCGCAGCGGCGCTTCCGCGAGATCGCGCGCGTGGCGGGCCTGATCTTCCAGGGCTACCCGGGCGAGCGGCGCAGCAGCCGGCAGGTGCAGGCCTCCTCGTCGCTGTTCTGGGAGGTGCTGCGCAAGTACGACCCGGCTAATCGCCTGCTGGCCCAGGCCGAGGCCGAGCTGCTGGCGCAGGAACTGGAGATCGGCCGCCTGGCCGCCAGCCTGGCGCGCATGGCCGGCCAGCGCCTCGTGCTGCAGCCGCTGGCGCGGCCCTCGCCCTTCGCCTTCCCGCTGATGGTCGAGCGCTTCCGCGAGAAGCTCAGCAACGAGAACGTGGCCGACCGCATCGCGCGCATGGTGGCCCAGTTGGAGCAGGCGGCCGGCGGCGCCGTCGCGCCCGGCGAGGTGGCCTCGGCCACGGCCGAGGGCGTGCGCGCGCGGCTGGCCTTCGGGCAGGACGCGCCCGACGGCGCTGCCGGGCCGCGGGCGCCGCGCCGGCGCCGTCCGCCTTCGCGTCCGCTGCCGCCGCTGTAGTGCCGAAGTCCGCGCAACCGGGCGATTCCCCATCGTTACACTCGGCCGCGCAGGGAGCGGGTACGAAAAAACGGTTCTTCTGGGACACTGTCCGACCTGTGAGCCGCGCCGCTTCCTCCTCTTCCCTTCCTGACGCCTGCGAAGCCGTCTGGGCCGGCGAACGCCTGCACCTGCTGGCCGGGCGGGCGCTGTGGTGGCCGGCGCGCCGCACCCTCTTTGTGGCCGACCTGCACCTGGGCAAGGCCGCGGCCTACCGGGCGCTCGGCCAGCCGGTGCCCGGCGGCACCACGCAGCAGAACCTGGCGCGGCTGGATGCGCTGATTGCTGCGCGGGCGCCGCAGGCCATCGTCTTCCTGGGCGACTTCCTGCACGCGCCCGAGGCGCGCACCCCGGCGCTGCTGCAGGCGGCGCTGGCCTGGCGGTCGCGGCACGCGGGCATCGCCATGACGCTGGTGCGCGGCAACCACGACAGCCGCGCCGGCGACCCGCCGCCCGCGCTGGACATCGCCGTCGTCGACGAGCCGCACCTCCTCGGCCCCTTCGCCTGCTGCCACCACCCGCAGCGGCACGCCACGCACTTCGTGCTGGCCGGCCACCTGCATCCGGTGTGCAGCCTGCAGGGGCGCGGGCGCGACAGCCTGCGCCTGCCCTGCTTCGTCAGCGAGCCGGGCCTGGCGCTGCTGCCGGCTTTCGGCGAATTCACCGGCGGCGCGTCGATGCCCGCCGCGCCCGGGCGCCGCTTCCATGCCGTGGGCGGGGGCGGCGTGTGGGCGCTGCCGGCACCGGCGCCGGCGCAGGAGGCAGCGGCATGAAAGCCTCCGACGACCTGCCGCGCTCCGGCCACCTGCTGCGCGAGGAGGCGGTGCGCATGCTGATGCGCTCGTCCATCGTCGCCGAACTGGACGCGCACGACGCGCGCCTCGTCATCGACGCCATGCAGCCGGTGCGGGTGCCTGCCGGCACCGTGCTGATGCGCGAGGGCCAGCGCGACGACACCGACTACATGGCGCTGCTGCTCGAAGGCCAGGTGCGCGCCGAGAGCGCCGCCCTGCTGCCCGGCGAGGAAGTGGTCATCTCCATCATCGGCCCGGGCCAGCTCATCGGCGAGATGGGTCTGCTGGACGGCGCGCCGCGCTCGGCCACCTGCACCGCGCTGACGGAGGTGAAGATGGCCACGCTGTCGCGCACCGCGCTGCGCGGGCTGGTGGAGGTCAACCCGGCCGTCGCCTCGCGCCTGCTGCTGGGCCTGGCGCAGGCCATGGCCGACCGCGTGCGCAGCACCAACCGGCGCCTGCGCACGCTCTCGCAGGTGGCGCGGGCGCTGCAGCGCGAGCTGGACGCCACCCACGCCGTGAACCGGCGGCTGCTGGGGCAGGACACCGACATGGGCACCGCCTGACGGCGGCCCTCAGATCACGATCGGCGAATCGGGCAGCTCGTTGCCGCGCGGCGGGGCGTCCTCGCGCGCGGGGAAATGTTCCACCAGCAGCGCCGAGACTTCCTCCAGCGCCAGCGTCAGGCCGTCCTCGAAGCGATGCTCGCCGAAGGCCCGGCCCATGCGCCGCGCCATCTCGCGCCACTGCTGCGGGTCGGCATGCACGTCGATGCCGCGGTCGGCCACGATCTCGATCGCGTGCTCGGCCAGCAGCAGGTAGATCAGCACGCCGTTGTTGTCCTCGGTGTCCCACACGCGCAGCTTGCCGAACTGGGTGACGGCGCGCTGGCGCGCCGGCGCGTCGCGGCGGATGTAGCTCCACGGCAGGCCGGCCTCGATGCAGATGCGGATCTGCCCCGTGTGGCGCCGCTCGCTGGCGGCCACGCGCTCGCCCAGGCGCGCCAGCGCGTCGGGCGGCAGCACGCGGCGCACGTCGGCCCGGTCGGTCAGCCGGTTGCGCAGCAGGCGCTGCAGGCGGCCGGCCCAGGTGGGCGGATAGGTCTTGCGTCCAGGCATCACCAGTCTCCCGAGGCGCCGCCGCCACCGAAATCGCCGCCCCCGCCGGAGCTGAAGCCGCCTCCGCCGCCCCAGTCGCCCCAGTCGCCGGAGGAAGAGGAGGACGAGCCGCTGCTCCAGCCGCCCGAGCCGTAGCCGTGGCCCGAGCCACCGCCGCCGCCGCTGAAACTGGCCGGCTTGGCGAGCAGCGTGTAGCCGAGCGCCAGCAGGCCCGCGATGCCCGACACGACCAGGCTGCTGGTGAACGCGAAGGCCAGCAGCCCGCCCAGGCCGCCGGCGGCGAGCGGGCCGAGGATCGCGCCCATCAGCTTGCGCAGGATGGGGCCGCCGATGAGCACGCCGAAGAACAGGAACAGGATCAGGTGCTCCCAGTCCACGTCCATCAGGCTGCGCTGCTCGTAGCTGGCCGAGGCCACCTCCGGCAGCGCCTCGCCGTCGATGCGGGCGATGAGCTGGTCGGCCGCCGCCATCAGGCCGCCAGCGAAGTCGCCGTTGCGGAAGGCCGGCTTCATCTGCTGGTCGATGATGCGCGCCGCCGCCAGGTCGGGCACCGCGCCTTCGAGCGTCTTGGCGACCTCGATGCGCATGCGCCGGTCGTCCTTGGCGACGATCACCAGCACGCCGTCGCCCACGTCGCGGCGGCCGATCTTCCAGGTGTTGGCCACGCGGTTGGCATACGCGGCGATGTCTTCCGGCGCCGTCGTCGGCACCATCAGCACCACGATCTGCGTGCCCTTGCGCTGCTCGAAGGCAGCGAGCTTATCGTCCAGTGCCTGCCGGTCGCCCGCTGAGAGCGTGGCGGTCTGGTCGATCACCCGGCCGGCGAGCGCGGGCACGGCCTGCTGCGCCCAGGCTGCCGCCATGAACGCGGCCGAGGCGGCGGCGATCAGGAACAGCGCGCCGAGCGCGCGCCACATGCGCTGGAATGCCATCGGGCTCAGTGCACCTGCGCCGTCACTTCTTCTCGAAGTCCACCGTCGGCGGCCGGGAGATCTCCGCCTCGTTCTGCACGCTGAAGTTCGGCTTCGGGTCGTAGCCGAAGGCCATGGCCGTCAGGTTGGTGGGGAAGCTGCGGGCCAGCACGTTGTACTCCTGCACCGTCTGGATGTAGCGGTTGCGCGCCACCGTGATGCGGTTCTCGGTGCCCTCCAGCGTCACCCGCAGGTCGCGGAAGGCCTGGTTGGCCTGCAGCTGCGGGTAGCGCTCGGCCACCACCATCAGGCGCGACAGCGCACCCGACAGCTCGCCCTGCGCCTGCTGGAACTTGTTGAAGGCCTCGGGGTTGTTCAGCGTCTCGGGCGTGACCTGGATCGAGGTCGCCTTGGCGCGCGCCTCGATCACCTTCGTCAGCGTCTCCTGCTCGAAGTTGGCCTCGCCCTTGACCGAGGCGACGATGTTGGGCACCAGGTCGGCGCGGCGCTGGTACTGGTTCAGCACCTCGCTCCAGGCGGACTTGCTGGCCTCGTCCAGGCGCTGGAAGTCGTTGTAGCCGCAGCCGGTGAGCAGGGCGGCGAGCAGGGCCAGCGGCAGCCAGCGCTTGAGGATTCGGATCATGGTGGTTCGGCCTCCTTGGCGGCGGCCCGGCGGGCCGCGAGGCGGCAAAGGTAGCATAGGCGCGGCCATGTCCCTCGATCCCCTCCAGGCCCTGCAGGCGGCGAACCGGGCGCCGCCGCGCCCGGCCGATGCCGCCCGCACGCTGCTGATCGTCGGTGCCACCGGGCCGCTGGGCAGCGAGATCGTGCGCCGCCTGTCGGGCACCCACCGCTTCGCCCGCACGCGCGTGCTGGCGGCCGAGCCGATGCGCGACGGGCTGCGCGGCGTCGAATCCGTGCAGGTGCCGGCCGGCGCGCCGCTGCGCGACTGGCCGCCGGCCGCGGCCGACGTGGCGGTCGTCGCCTTCGATCCGCCGCGCCTGCGCAACGGCCGCGAGCGCGCGCTGTGGGCGCCCGATCCGTCGCAGCTCGGCGAACTGGCCGCCTGGCTGCGCCGCTGCGGCGTGCGCACGCTGGCGGTGGTGCAGCCGCACGACCAGGGGCGGCTGCCCGAGGCCCTCAAGCACGGCCTGGCCGATGCCGGCGAGCATGCGCTGGCGGCGCTGGACTTCGAGTGCGTGCTGCTGCTGCGCAGCGCGCGCCGGCCCGCGGGGGCGCCGCGGCTGGCCGCGCTGCACCGCCTGGCCGCGTGGATGCTGTCCGTCGCCCGCTTCATGGTGCCGGCCACCGAGCGGCCGGTGCGCGCGGCCCGCGTCGCCGAGCTGCTGGACGTGGCGCTGGCCCTGGCGCCGCCGGGCGTGCACGTGGCCGCGCCGGAGATGGTCTGGGCCGCCGCCCAGGGCGACGCGCATGCGGTGGCCGCGCGCTGGCTGCTGGGGCGCGCCGGCGGCGATCCGGTGCCGGCCCGCGATGCCTGGAAAGCCGTCTGAGCATCCCGCGGCGCGGCACAATCCATGGCGCCATGTCCACCAAGTCCAGACTCCGCGCCGCCACCCTCGGCGGCACCGCAGACGACGTCGAGAACGCCTTCTACGAGGCGCTGCAGCGCGGCGACGTGGACGCGCTGATGGCCTGCTGGGCCGACGAGGACGAGGTCTTCTGCGTCCACCCCGGCGGCCCGCGCCTGGTCGGCGCGGTGGCGATCCGCGCCGCCTTCGAGCAGATGTTCGCCAACGGCGGCGCGATCCATGCCCGGCCGGCGCGCGTGCGCAAGGTCGATGCGCTGGCCAGCAGCGTGCACAACGTGCTCGAGCGCATCGAGGTGCTCACGGCCGAGGGGCCCAAGCACGCCTTCGTGCTCGCCACCAACGTCTATCACAAGACCGCCCAGGGCTGGCGCATGGTGGCGCACCATGCCAGCCCCGGCACCGCGCAGGCGCCGGACGAGGGGCTCGACATCCCGACCGTCCTGCATTGAGCGCGCTGCCCCCCGCCTCCCTCTCGCTGCACGGGCACCGCGCGCCGCGCTGGCTGCCCGGCGGCAACCTGCAGACCATCTGGCCGGCGCTGTGGTCGCGCCGCCATGCCGGGCCGGCGCCGGTCTACCGCCGCGAGCGCTGGACCACGCCCGACGGCGACTTCGTCGACGTGGACTTCCAGGACGCGCCCGACCCGGCGGCGCCGCTGCTGGTGCTGTTCCACGGGCTGGAGGGCTCCTCGCGCAGCCACTACGCCGAGGCCTTCGCCGCCTGGGCCGCGGCGCAGGGCATGCACTTCGCGGTGCCGCACTTCCGCGGCTGCAGCGGCGAGCTCAACCTCGCGCCGCGCGCCTACCACTCGGGCGACCACGAGGAAGTGGGCTGGATGCTCGGGCAGTTCGCCCTGCGGCGGGGCGTGCCGACCGTCGCCGCGGGCGTCTCGCTGGGCGGCAACGCGCTCCTGCGCTGGGCCGAGGAGGCCGGCGCCACCGCCGCCGCCAGCGTGCGCGCCGTGGCCTCGGTGAGCGCGCCGCTGGACCTGGCGGCCGGCGGCGCGGCCATCGGGCGCGGCTTCAACCGGCTGGTCTACACGCGCATGTTCCTCGCGACCATGAAGCCCAAGGCGCTGGCCAAGCTGGCGCAGCATCCGGGCCTGTTCGACGCGGACGCGCTGCGCGCCGCGCGCGACCTGTACGCCTTCGACGACGTCTTCACCGCGCCGCTGCACGGCTTTGCCGGCACGCGCGACTACTGGGCGCGCGCCTCCGCCAAGCCGCGGCTGGCCGACATCCGCGTGCCGGCGCTGGTGGTCAACGCGGTCAACGACCCCTTCGTCCCCGGCGACAGCCTGCCCGGTCCGCACGAGGTGGGCCGGCACGTGACGCTGTGGCAGCCGCGGCACGGCGGCCACGTGGGCTTCGCGCTCGGGCTGCCGCCGGGGCACGTCACCGGGCTGCCGTCGGCCGTGGGCGGCTGGCTTCGCGACCGTCTCTGACAGCGCCCGCCGCGCCGCGGGGCGCAGAATGCCGCCATGGACGACATCGTCAGGCAGGCCATCGCCAAGTGGCCCAACGTGCCCCACTGCCACGGCTGGCTGGGGCTGGACGCGCGGGGCCAGTGGTTCCTGCGCGATGCGCAGGCGCAGGCGGCGGGTGCCTTCCCCGCATCGAAGGGCGCGCTGCTGGAGCACGAGGGGCTGATCGCCTTCATCCAGCGCAACTACGAGCACGACGAGGCGGGCCAGTGGTTCTTCCAGAACGGCCCGCAGCGCGTGTACGTGGAACTGGAGTGCACGCCGCTGGTGTGGCGGGTGCACGAGGACTTCTCGGTGGTCGCCCACACCGGCGCGCCGGCGGTGCCGACGGGCTGCCTGCTGGACGAGGCGGGCCGGCTGTACCTGGCATCGGACGCCGGGCTGGGGCTGGTCCACACGCAGGACGTCGGCGTGGCGGCCGAGGCGATCGAGCAGGGCCGCTGGCAGCCTGAAGAGGTGCGCGCGGCCGACCTGCCGCAGCGCTTCGGTTATGTCATGAGCCCGCAGGCCCGCGCGGCGGTGGCATCGACATAAAAAAACCGGCCCTGGAGGCCGGTTCCTTGCTGGCAGGCGCCTGTTGTTACTGCTTGGGCGCGGCGTCGGCCGGCGCTGCGGCAGCGGCACCTTCGGCCGGCGCCTCCGCGGCCGCCGGGCGCTGCGGTTCGTCGAACTTGGCGCCGCCGGAGTTGGCCATGTAGACCACCGCACGGCCGATTTCCACGTCCTCGAAGTCGCCGCCGCCCTGGGGCGGCATGGCGCCCTTGCCCTTGAGCGCGTGCTCCAGCAGCGTGGCGTAGCCCTGGCCGATGCGCGGGCCCCAGCCGGCGGCGTCGCCGAAGTGCGGGGCGCCGGGGATGCCCGGGCTGCCGTGGCAGGCCGCGCACTGGGCCTTGAAGACGGCCTCGCCGGTGGCCAGCGGGCGGTTGGCGTCGCGGATCTCGATGGAGCCCACCTTGCGGATGCGCTCGGCCACCTCGCGCTCGCGCGCTTCCTGGCTCACGCCGTACAGCGCCATGCTGTCGCCCTGCGCCGAGCCCGAGGGCTTGAGCCCGGCCACGACGTAGGACACCAGGCCCGCGATGATCAGGATCGGCGCCAGAAAGCCGAAGAGCACCGCCATCAGGAGCTGCTTGGGATTCTTGATGGGACCGGTGTGGGCCTCTTCCGTGGCGTGGTGGTGCGCGCTGTCGCTCATGGCGTCCTCAGTATCGGGGGGCTTTTTCGAATCAGCCGACGATTATAGGGAGCGGCCCCCGGACGCCCCGGGGACCGCGTCCGGGCGGGGCCGCGCCGGCCCCGCGCCGCGGGTCAGGTCGCCGGCTGCTGCGCCGACGGCTCCGTCGCCGTCCAGCCGCCGCCGAGCACCTTGTACAGCGTCACGCGGTTCTGCAGCTCCTGCAGCCGCGCCTGCACCGCCTGCTGCTGGGCGGCGAACAGCGAGCGCTGCGCGTCCAGCAGGTCGAGCGAGCTGGCGACGCCGTTGCGGTAGCGCAGGTCCGACAGCTCGAAGCGCCTGCGCTCGGCCTGGGCGGTGGCGTCCAGCGCGCGCGCCTGCTCGGTCAGCGTCTCGCGGCCGGCCAGCGCGTCGGCCACCTCGCGGAAGGCCGACTGGATCGACTTCTCGTATTCCGCCACCGCGATCTCGCGCGCCGCCCGGGCGGCGTCGAGGTTGGCCTGGTTGGCCCCGGCGGTGAAGATCGGCAGCGTGATCTGCGGCGAGAAGGCCCAGGCACGGGTGCCGGAATGGAACAGGTTGTCGAACTGCGAGCTGACGGTGCCCACCGAGGTGGTGAGCGCCACGCGCGGGAAGAAGGCCGCGCGCGCCGCGCCGATGTTGGCGTTGGCGGCGACGAGCTGCTGCTCGGCGGCGCGGATGTCGGGCCGCTCGGCCAGCAGGTCGGACGGCAGGCCGGCGGGCACGTCCGGCATCGGCGTGAGCGAGCGCAGCCCGCCCTCGAGGCCGGCCAGCGCCCCGGCCGGCACCGGCGCGCCCAGCAGCAGGGCCAGCGCGTTCTCGTCCTGCCGGCGCAGCCGCTGCTGCTGGGCATAGGTGGCGCGGGCCGACTCGGCCAGCGAGTTGGCGGCCTGGTAGTCCAGGTCGGAGGCCACGCCGTTGTCGAAGCGCAGCTTGGTCAGCTTGAGCGTGTCCTCGCGCGTGGCCAGCGTCTGGCGGGTGATGGCCAGCAGCTCCTCGTCGGCCACCAGCGTCAGCCAGCCGGTGGCGACGGCGGCGACCAGGCTGATCTGCGTGGCGCGCATCGTCTCCTCGGTGGCGAGGTAGCGGGCCAGCGCCGCGTCGCTCAGGCTGCGGATGCGGCCGAAGAAGTCGATCTCCCAGGCGGTCATGCCCAGGTTGACCGAGTAGCTGGAGGACACCTTGCCGGCGTCGTCGCGGTAGGCGCGGGCCGGGTTGGGCTCGGAGCGCGAGCCGGAGGCCGTCACGCCCACCGCCGGGAACAGCGCCGCGCGCTGTACGCCGAACTGGGCGCGCGCCTGCTCGATGTTCTGCGCCGCCACGCGCAGGTCGCGGTTGTTGGCCAGCGCGGTGTCGATCAGCCTGGCCAGGCGCGGGTCGGTGAAGAACTGCTGCCAGGGCGTTTCGGCCGCGGCGCGGCCGCCGGGCTGCGCCGGGTCGCCCGGGAAGGTGGTGGGCACCGGTGCGGCGGGGCGCTCGTAGGTGGGCGCCAGGGAGCAGCCGGCCGCCAGCAGGGCGGCGGCCAGGGCGGCAGGCAGGAAAGGCCGGCCCAGGGTTCGGTCAGGACGCGTCATGGCTCGATTCTTCCTTGATTCCGGCCGCTTCGGCGTGCCGCTTGTTCAGTTCCTGCTGGCGCCTGCTGCCCTTGAACAGCGAGCGCACCACGACGAAGAAGACCGGCACGAAGAACACGGCCAGCGTCGTGCCCGTGATCATGCCGCCGACCACGCCGGTGCCGATGGCGCGCTGGCTGGCCGAGCCGGCGCCGGAGGCGAGGAACAGCGGCAGCACGCCCAGGCCGAAGGCCAGCGAGGTCATCACGATCGGCCGGAAGCGCAGGTGCGCCGCCTCCAGCGCCGCGGCCACCGCGCTCTTGCCCTGGGCCTGCAGGTCCTTGGCGAACTCGATGATCAGGATGGCGTTCTTCGCCGACAGGCCGATGATGGTGATCAGGCCCACCTGGAAGTACACGTCGTTCGAGTACTGCCGCAGGAAGGTGGCGGCCAGCACCCCCAGCACGCCCAGCGGCACCACCAGGATCACCGACAGCGGGATCGACCAGCTCTCGTACAGCGCCGCCAGGCACAGGAACACCGCCAGCACCGCGAAGCCGTAGAGGATGATGGCCTGCGAGCCGGCCTGCTTCTCCTCGCGCGACTGGCCGGTCCACTCGAAGCCGAAGCCCTCGGGCAGCTGCCCGGCCAGGCGTTCCATCTCCGCCATCGCCGCGCCGGTACTGTGGCCCGGCGCCGCGTCGCCGCTGATGCGCATCGACGGGTAGCCGTTGTAGCGTACCGTCTGCTGCGCGCCGTTGATCCAGCGCGTGGCGGCGAAGGCCGACAGCGGCACGGGCTGGCCCTGTGCGTTGGGGGCGGTCAGGCGCAGCAGGTCCTCGGGCTGCATGCGCGAGGGCGCGTCGGCCTGCACCACCACGCGCTGCAGGCGGCCGCGGTTGGGGAAGTCGTTGATGTAGCTCGACCCCAGCGCGGAGGACAGCGAGGTGTTGATGGCGTCGAAGCCCACGCCCAGCGCCTGCGCCTTGTCGCGGTCGATGTCGATCTCCAGCTGCGGCGCGTCTTCCAGGCCGTCGGGGCGCACCTGCGCCAGGACCTTGCTCTGCGAGGCCATGCCCAGGAGCTGGTTGCGCGCGTTGACCAGCGCCTGGTGGCCCTGGCCGGCGCGGTCCTGCAGCCGGAAGCTGAAGCCGCTGGCCGAGCCCAGCTCGGGGATGGGCGGCGGGTTCAGCGGGTAGATGAAGGCGTCGCGGATGCCCGACAGCGCACCGAAGGCGCGGCCGGCCACCGCTTCGGCGGCGTGGGCCGGGTCCTTGCGCTCGTTCCAGTCCTTGAGCGTCACGAAGCCGATGCCGGCGTTCTGGCCCTGGCCGGAGAAGCTGAAGCCCAGCACGCTGACCATGCTCTCGACCTCGGGCTGCTTGAGCATGTAGCCCTCGACCTGCTGCATCACGTCCAGCATGCGCTCCTGCGTGGCGCCGGGCGGCAGCTGCACGTTCACCAGGATGTTGCCCTGGTCTTCCTGCGGCAGGAAGGACGTGGGCAGGCGCTGGTACATCAGCACCACGGCGGCGATGATGGCAGCATAGATGAGCAGGTAGCGCGCCGCGCGCCGCAGGATGCGCGACACCATGCTCTCGTAGCCCTTGGCCGTGCGCGAGAAGCCGCGGTTGAACCAGCCGAAGAAGCCCTTCTTCTCGTGGTGGTGGCCCGCCTCGACCGGCTTGAGCAGCGTGGCGCACAGCGCCGGCGTGAGCGACAGCGCCATGAAGGCCGAGAAGGAGATCGAGGCCACCATCACCGCCGAGAACTGGCGGTAGATGTTGCCGGTGGAGCCGGCGAAGAAGGCCAGCGGCACGAACACCGAGATCAGCACCACCGTCACGCCGATGATGGCGCCGGAGATCTGCTGCATGGCCTTCTTGGTCGCCTCCAGCGGCGGCAGGCCCTCCTCGCTCATGATGCGCTCGACGTTCTCCACCACCACGATGGCGTCGTCCACCACGATGCCGATCACCAGCACCATGCCGAACATGGTCAGCACGTTGATCGAGAAGCCCAGCGCCAGCAGCGTCGCGAAGGTGCCCAGCAGCGCGATGGGCACCACCAGCGTCGGGATCAGCGTGTAGCGCCAGTTCTGCAGGAACAGGAACATCACCAGGAACACCAGCGCCACCGCCTCCAGTAGCGTGTGGGTGACCTGCTCGATGGAGATGCCGACGAACTTGGAGCTGTCGTAGGGGATGTCCCACTTCACGCCCTCGGGGAAGTACTTCGCCAGCTCCTCCATCTTCTCGCGCACCAGGCGGGCCGACTCCATCGCGTTGCCGGTGGGCGAGGGCTGCACCCCCAGGCCGACGGCCGGCACGCCGTTCAGGCGCGCCGAGGTGGCGTAGCTCTGGCCGCCGAGCTCGATGCGGGCCACGTCCTTCAAGCGCACGGAGGAGCCGTCGGGGTTGGCGCGCAGCACGATGTTGCGGAACTGCTCGACGTTCGACAGCTGGCCCTTGACCACCACCGTCGCCGCGATGCTCTGGCCGGCCACGTTGGGCAGGTCGCCGATGGTGCCCGAGGCCACCTGCGCGTTCTGCGCGCGGATGGCCGCCGCCACCTCGGCCGAGGACAGGCGCAGCCCCTGCAGCTTGGCCGGGTCGATCCACACCCGCATGGCGGTCTCGCTGCCGAACAGCTGCACCTGGCCGATGCCCTTGACGCGCTGCAGCTCGGGCTGGATGTTGCGCGCGGCGTAGTCGCCCAGCTGCACCGTGTCGAAGTCCGGGTTGTCGGACGACAGCATGGCGAACAGCAGGAAGTTGTCGCGCGACTTGTCGACGCGCACGCCCTGCTGCGTCACCGCCGCCGGCAGGCGCGGCGTGGCGCGCGACAGGCGGTTCTGCACCTCCACCTGCGCGAGGTCCTCGTTCGTGCCCGGCTCGAAGGTGATGGTCAGCGAGCCCGTGCCGTCGGCCTGGGCCACCGACTCCATGTAGATCAGGCCCGGCGCGCCGTTCATCTCGCGCTCGATGACCGACAGCACGCTGTCCTCCAGCGTCTGCGCGGAGGCGCCGGGGTAGGTGGTGTTGATGACGATCGCGGGCGGCGCGACCGGCGGGTACTGCGCGATCGGCAGCTGCGTGATCGATACCGCGCCCATCACGATGATGAACAGGGCGATCACCCAAGCGAAGATCGGGCGGTCAATGAAGAACTTGGCCATGGGTGCGTGTGTTCCTGTGGTTCCTCGGCGGCGTCATTGCTTCGGCGCGGCCGGTGCCGGCGCCGGGGCGGCAGGCGCGCTGCCCGGGGCCTTCCAAGGCACGGCCTTCACCGGCGTGCCCGGCGGCAGCATCTGCAGCTTCTGGAAGCCGTCGACCATGACCTGCTCGCCTTCCTTGAGGCCGTCCGTGACGATCCAGCGGTTGTTCTGCCCGGCGGTGATCTTCACGCTGCGCTGGCTGAGCTTGCCGTCGGCGCCCACCACCGTGACCGTGTCGCCCTGCTCGGTGCGCGTCACCGCCTGCTGCGGCACCGCGATCGCGTTGGACGCCTGGGCCTGCTCCATGCGCACGCGCACGTACAGGCCGGGCAGCAGGTCGCCGCGGGGGTTGGGCACCTCGGCGCGCAGCGTCACCTGCCCCGTGGTCTCGTCCACGCTCAGGTCGGTGAACAGCAGCCGGCCGGGCTGCGCGTACTCGGTGCCGTCCTCCAGCAGGATCTTCACGCTGGCCGCGCCTTCGCCCGAGCGCTTGAGCGTGCCGGCCTCGAAGGCGCGGCGCAGGCGCAGCGCCTCGCTCGCCGACTGCGTGAAGTTGACGTACAGCGGGTCGATCTGCTGGATGGTCGCCAGCGGCGTCGCCTCGCCCTGGCCCACCAGCGCGCCCTCGGTCACCAGCGCGCGGCCGATGCGGCCCGAGATCGGCGCCGTCACGGTCGCGTAGCCCAGGTTGATCCTCGCCGTCGTCACCGCGGCGCGGCCGGCGGCCACGTCGGCCTCCGCGGCCTTCCACGACGCCACCGCGTTGGCGTATTCCTGCTTGCTCACGGCGTTGGCCTCGACCAGCGGCCGGTAGCGCTCGGCCAGTGCCTTGGCCTGCGCCGCGTTGGCCTCGGAGCGCGCCACGCTGGCCTGCGCGCTGCGCATGGCGGCCTCGTAGGGCGCGGGGTCGATCGCGAACAGCGGCTGGCCCGCCTTGACGTCGCTGCCTTCCTTGAACAGGCGCTTGTTCAGGATGCCGGCCGCGCGGGCGCGCACCTGCGACACGCGCGAGGCCTCCAGCCGGCCGGGCAGCTCGGTCACCAGGCCCACCTCGCCCGGCGTGGCCACCACCACGCCGACCTCCGGCGCCGGCGCGCCGCCACCGCCTGCGCCGGGGGCGCCGCCCCCTGCGGGCGCCGCGTCCTGGTTGCCGCAGGCGGCCAGCGTCAGCGCCAGCAGCGCTGCCGCGGCTGCGCCGGCACGGCGCGGCGAGCGCAACGAATCACGTGAGACATGCAGGAAGGGCATGCGAATCCTTTGTCGAGAAGGGCTGGGAGCGAAGATGTGACGCAGACGCCCGTGTCGCGCCCATGCCGAAGAGACACGGGCGCGACACGGGAATTTGTCGAAGCCGCGAGTTTACATACATTCATGCATGTATATTCAAGACCTTCGAATTTCGGCGCCGGCAGGCGCGCCACCCCACCCGGAGACATCGTCGTGGTACGTCGGACCAAGGAAGAGGCGCAGGCCACGCGCGAGCGGCTGCTGGATGCGGCGGAGGTCCTGTTCCAGGCGCAGGGCGTGTCGCGCACCACCCTGCAGCAGATCGCCGAGGAGGCGGGCGCGACCCGCGGCGCCATCTACTGGCACTTCAAGGACAAGGCCGACCTGTTCAACGCCATGATGGACCGCGTGACGCTGCCCATCGAGGCCGGCGTGAGCGCCGCGGCGGCCTGCCGCGGCCAGGCGCCGCTGGACGTGCTGGAGGCGGGCATGCTCGATGCGCTGCGGCTGGTGACGACCGACCCGCAGGTGCGCCGCGTGTTCGAGATCGCCTCGCACAAGGTCGAGTACACGAAGGAGATGGCCTCGGTGCAGGCGCGCCACCTGAGCGGCCGCGGCGCCTGCATCGGCGACTTCGAGCGGGCCCTGCGGCTGGCCGCGCGGCAGGCGAATCTGCGCCTGCCGATCCCTGCCGCCACGGCCGCCGTCGGCCTGCACGCGCTGCTGGCCGGGCTGATCCAGGACTGGCTGCTCGACCCCGGCGCGTTCGCGCTCGTGCAGGCCGGGCGGCGGTTGTTCCGCGTGTACATGCGCGGCCTGGGCTTCGATCGCCGCGATGCCGAACCCCTCCTCGAGCCGCCCTGCGAGCTGCCGCCGCGATCGGTCATAATCGCGGGTTCGCGTCGCCGCGAGGCACGCCACTCTCGCCGTATTTCAATGGATAGAATTCGGCCCTCCGAAGGCTGAGATCCAGGTTCGATTCCTGGCGGCGGGACCAGCTACCAAGCCGGACACTTCCAAAGGTGTCCGGCTTTTTTGTTTTCTTCTCTGCGAAGGAATGCGGGCGCATGGGCGTGCGCGGCGCATTCCGCCGATTGACATGGGCGGCGGCCCTGGCGCTCAGTGGATGAGCCGGCTGGAAAGCGCGGGCGCAGGGGAGTGCGGAGCGCCTGTCCTGTCCGTGCGTCGCGGCGGGCAGCCCTCCATGCTGGCGCAGATCACGCCGTACCGAGGCGCGCGGCCACGCCCCCATCGTCGTTGCTCCACGATGGCGGGTCAGTAACGCAGCAGCCCCAGCTGCGCTTCGATCCTTCGGGCCTCGGCGTTCAGCCGCTCCAGCAGCCGGCTGCGCCGCGGCGGCGCCAGGTCGGCGCCCGCCGCCGCCAGGCTCAGCGAGGCCAGCGGCTCGCCCGCCGCCGAGCGGATCGCCACGCCGATCGCGGCGATGCCGGGGATGATGTCCTCCTGGTTGCAGCCGTAGCCCAGCCGGCGGGAGCGCTGCAGCATGCGCCGCACGGCCGTCTGCTGCGCCTCGCCGCGCCGCACGATCGCACGCAGGTTCAGCGCCTGGATGCGCGATTGCTCCGCGCGCGGCAGCGCGATCAGCATCGCCGCGCCGCCGGCCGAAAGGCTCAGCGGCCGGCGCGTGCCGACCTCCACCGTGTAGGCCTTCAGCGCCTTGCGTCCCTCGAAGCGCGCCACGCACACCGACTCGGCGCCGCTGCGCACGTTGAGGAACACGATGTCGCGCGTCTCGGCGGCCAGTTGCGCGAGCGCCGGGCCGGCCAGCCGCTCGATCGCGAAGTGCGGCGCGGCGGCCACGCCCAGCTCGTAGGCCAGCGGCCCGAGCGTGTAGCGCCGCGTGCCCGCCACGCGCACCGCCAGGCGCTCGTGCAGCAGGCAGCCCAGCATGCGGTGCACCGTCGAATGCTCCAGCGCGGCCTCCTGCGCCAGGTCGCTCAGCCGCCAGCCGGTGGCGGTGCGCGCCGACAGCAGGCGCAGCAGGCCGATGGCCCGGTGCAGGCTCTGCGCGCCGTCGGCGGCGTGGGTGCGCGAAGTCATTTTGTCCACTATACGGAAAAACAGGCAGGCCCCGGCGACACGGACCGCATTGCGCTTCGAATAATTCCCTCACGCCCGATCGGGGCGGAGAGACACGGAGATGCAGGAGATGGAGACACGAGCGGACTTCGCGCCGGCCGCGCAGGTGACGGACAGCGACGTGGTGGTGCTGGGCGCGGGCGCAGCCGGCATCGCGGCCGCGCTGGCGGCGGCGCGCGGCGGCGCGCGCACCACGCTGGTGGAGTCGGGGCCGATGCCCGGCGGCGAGCTGATCAGCGGCATGGCGATCGACGGCGCGCTCAACGCGCGCGGCGAGTGGATCCTCGGCGGCGTGGGCCGCGAGCTGCTGGCCGAGTGCGAGCGCCTGGGCGGCTACATCGGCCCGCTGAACGACTGGCGGCTGATCTGGTACGTGTGCCTGGACCCGGAGGTGATGAAGCTGGCCGTGGCGCGCACCCTCGCGCGCGCCGGCGTGCGGCTGCTGCTGCACACCTGCGCGACCGGCGTGAGCATGGAGGCGGGCCGCGTGCGCGCGCTGCACGTGCTCAACAAGGAAGGCCGCACGGAGATCCGCGCGCCGCTGTTCATCGACTGCTCGGGCGACGCCGACATCGTGCGCGCCGCCGGCGGCGCGGTGCTGCAGGGCGGCCCCGGCGGCGAGCTGCAGCCGGTGTCGCTGATGTTCCGCATGTCCGGCGTGCGCACCGGGCCGCTGCTGGAATTCCTGCACGCGCATCCCGAGCATTTCGCGCTCGGCGAGAGCGAGGCGATCCGCCAGGGCCGCACCGACCGCGAACTGGCGCAGGCGGCGCAGGCGCAGGGCGAGCCCACGGTGTTCCTGAAGGGCGACGGGCCGCTGGTGTCCGGCGCGATCGCGCGCGGCGAGCTGTATCCCACCGCGCTCATCATGATCCAGCCCACCTCGCGCCAGCGCGGCGAGGTGTGCCTGAACTCCACGCGCGTCGGCGGCATCGACGGCACCCGCACGGCGGACCTGAGCGCCACCCTCGCGGCCCTGTCCGACCAGGTCTGGCAGTGCAGCGAGTTCATGCGCCGGCACGTGCCCGGCTTCGAGCAGGCGGCCTACAGCGGCATCGCCAGCCGCGTGGGCGTGCGCGAGACGCGCCGCATCGACGGGCGCGCCAGCCTGTCGCAGGAGGACGTGCTGGCGGCGCGCAAGCGCGAGGACGGCATCGGCAAGGGCTCGCACCACGTGGACATCCACCAGTCGGGCACCGGGCAGGTCCGCATCCCGGTGCAGGGCGGCGGCTCCTACGACATCCCCTGGGGCTGCCTGCTGCCGAAGGGGCTGCACAACGTGGCGGCGGCGGGGCGCATCCTCTCGGCCGACCGCGGCGCGCACGGCTCGGCCCGCGTGATGGGCCCCTGCCTGGCGATGGGCCAGGCGGTGGGCACGGCCGCCGCGATGCTGCGCGACACGGGCGGCGACGACTTCGCCGCGCTGGACGTGCAGGCGCTGCGTGCGCGGCTGCGCGCCGAGGGCGCGATCCTGGACGGCACGCACTGATCCGCACCCGCAACGGACACCCAGAGAGCAAAAGGAGACATGCCATGAAGAAGCTCATCGCCGCCGTGCTGCTTGGCGCGTGCGCGCTGGCTGCCTCGGCAGAAGCCGGCGACTACCCGAGCGCGCCGGTTCGCATCGTCGTGCCCTTCCAGGCCGGCGGCCTGACCGACATCCTGGCGCGCGCCATCGCGCAGCACGCGGGCCAGCACCTGGGCCAGCAGTTCGTCGTGGAGAACAAGGCCGGCGCCAGCGGCAACATCGGCGCCGACTTCGTCGCCAAGAGCAGGCCGGACGGCTACACCCTGCTGATGGGCTCGATCGGCACCAACGCGGTCAACGCGCACCTGTTCTCGCGCATGCCCTACGACACGCTGAAGGACTTCGCGCCGATCGGCCTGGTGGCCAGCGGCACGCTGATGCTGGTGGCGCATCCGTCGGTGCCGGCGGCCGACATGAAGTCGCTGCTGGCCTACGCGCACGCCCACCCCGGCAAGCTGACCTATGCCTCCGGCGGCGCAGGCGCCTCGCAGCACCTGGCCGGCGAACTGCTCAAGACCATGGCGAAGGTGGACATCGTGCACGTGCCCTACAAGGGCGTGGTGCAGGGCGTGACCGACGTGGTGGCCGGCCAGGTCGACCTGACCTTCGACCTGGCGACGGTGGAGCCGCACATCCGTGCGGGCAAGCTGCGTCCGATCGCGGTCGCCAACGGCAAGCGCTCGGCCGCCTTCCCCGAGGTGCCGACGATCGCCGAGGCCGGCGTGCCCGGCTACGAGGCCAGCGCCTGGTACGGCCTGTTCGCGCCGGCCGGCACGCCGCCGGCGGTGATCGCGAAACTCAACGCCGAGGTGGTGCGCGCGCTGAACGACCCGGCGCTGCGCCAGCGCCTGGCGACGCTGGGCGCCGAACCGGCCGGCAGCTCGCCCGGGGAACTCGCGCGCTTCGTGCGCGCCGAGTACGACAAGTGGGGCCGGGTGGTGCGGGAGGCCGGGATCCGGCTGGACTGAACGATGCAATGCACGCAACAGGAGGAACGCATGCTTGAAACGCAACGCGCTTGGGAAGAATCCGCGCGACGGCTGTCGCGCCGCAGGCTGCTGGGCGCAGCCGCCGCTGCCGCGCTGCCGCTGCTGGGCGCGCCGGGCCGCGCCTCGGCCCAGCCGGGCTTTCCGTCGAAGCCCGTGCACCTGGTCGTGCCGTTCGCGGCGGGCGGCGCGACCGACGTGCTCGCCCGGTTGCTGGCGAAGTCGATGGAAGCTTCGTTCGGCCAGCCGGTAATCGTCGAGAACCGCGTCGGCGCGGCGGGCGTGCTCGCGGCGTCCTACGTCGCCAAGGCGCCGCCCGACGGGCAGGTCGCGCTGTTCGGCGGCGTGGGCACCAACGCGCTGCTGGAGTACACGCAGCCCACGCTGCCGTACAAGCCGGCGCGCGACTTCGTCGATGCCGGCAACTTCTGCTACGTGGACTTCGTGATGGCGGTGGCCGCCGACAGCCGCCATCGCTCGCTGCGCGACCTGCTGGACGATGCGCGCGCGAACCCCGGCAAGGTGTCCTACATGTCGGCGGGCCCGATGGGCACGCTGCACATCGCGCAGGAGGCGCTGTGGAAGCGCGCGGGCGTCACCCTGAACCACGTGCCCTACAAGGGCGAGAGCCACGTGGCGCCCGACCTGGTGGCCGGCCGCGTCGACCTGGCGCTGATGACCCTGTCGCTGACCCGCCAGCTCGCGCAGGAAGGCAAGGTCCGCATGCTGGCCACCCTGGCGCCCGAGCGGCTGCGCGGCGCACCGGACCTGCCCACGGTGGCGGAGCAGGGCTTCCCGGGCTTCGCCATGCCGACGTGGAACGGCGTCTTCCTGCCCCGGCAGACGCCGGCCGAGGCGGTGCGCGCCTTCAACGACGCCATCAACGCGGCCCTGCGCGATCCGGCCGTCGTGCGGCGCATCGAGGACATGGGCCTGTCGCCCAGCGAGCCGAACACGCCGGCGCAGCACGCGCAGTTCATGGAGAACGAGCGTCGGCGCTGGCGCACCATGGTGGCGGAGAGCGGCGTGCAGGTGCAGTAGGCGCGGGCCCGCTTCATGACAGGTGCGGCGAAAAGGGCATGCATCGCCCTCGGCGGTTTCTCGCACGAGTCCAACTCCTTCGCGCCGTCGCAGGACGTGGGGCTGGACCACTTCCTGTCGCGCCGCGACCGCCCGCCGCTGCTGCCCGGCGCCCGGATGCTGGACGAACTGGGCTCGGGCGCCTTCCCGACCACCGGCTTCCTGCAGGCGATCGGGCAGGACCACGCGCTGCTGCCGCTGGCCTGGGCCAGCGGCGGCGCCGGCGGCATGGTCAGCGACGAGGCCTTCGAGCACGTGTGCGGCGAACTGGTGTCGCGCCTGGCCGGTGCGCCGCGGCCCGACGCCATCTACCTCGAACTGCACGGCGCCATGGCGACGCCCCGTCTCGACGACCCGGAGGCCGAGTTGCTGCGGCGCGTGCGTGCGGTGGCGGGCGAGCAGGTGCCGATCGTCGTCACGCTCGACTACCACGCCAACCTGTCGCCCGCCTTCGCCCGGATGATCGACGGCGCGGTGGTCTATCGCACCTACCCGCACGTCGACCGGGTGGCGTGCGGACGGATCGCCGCGGGCCTGGTCCGGCGGCTGCTGGTGCGCGGGCGCTGCGCCGGCGTGGCGATCGCGCACCTGCCCTTCCTGATCCCGCTGCATGCCCAGTCCACGCTGGACGGCCCCAGCCGCAGGATCGTCGACCGCTCGCTCGCCGATGCCGGCGAGGTGGTCAGCCGCTGCTATGCGGCCGGCTTCCCCCTGAACGACCGCCACTGGTGCGGCCCCGCCGTGATGGTGCATGCGGACAGCCAGTCCGCGGCCGACGAGGCATGCGCCGGGCTGCTGCGCGCCGTGCTGGACGAAGCGCAGCACTTCGAGGCGGCGCTGTGGCCGATGGACGCCGCCGTCGAGGAAGCGATGCGACGCAGCAGCGCGCCCGGCACCGGGCCGGTGCTGCTGGCGGACGTGCAGGACAACCCCGGCGCCGGGGCCGGATCGGACACGACTGGCCTGCTCGCCGCGCTGGTGCGTGCGCAGGCGCAGGGCGCGCTGCTGGGCATCCTGTGCGATGCGGACGCGGCGGCCGCGGCCCACGCCGCGGGGGAGGGCGCGTCGATCGACATCGCCCTGGGCCGCCCGCCCTTCGCCGGCCGCTTCGTCGTCGAGCGGCTGGGGGACGGCCGCTTCGTGTCCACCGGCAGCGTGGCCGGCGGCCTGCGCATGGACCTCGGCCCGATGGCGCTGCTGCGCATCGGCGGAACGCGCGTCGTCGTCAGCACCACCCGCATGCAGGCCTTCGACCCGGCGCCGTTCCACCACCTCGGCGCCGACCCGGCGCGCGCCGCCATCCTGGTGCTCAAGAGCACCTGCCACTTCCGCGCGGACTTCGGCCCGCTGAGCCGCGACGTCCTGCTGGTCGAGGCGCCCGGCGACGCCGCGGCGGACCCGGCCCGCTACCCGTACAGGCGGCTGCGTCCCGGCGTGCGGCCCGGCCCCGCCGCCTGAGGCGCGGGCGCCGCGCCTCAGCCCGTGCGCGGCGTCAGGTTGCCCAGCCGCTTCGACACCTCGGCGCCGCAGGCGCGGGCAGCCTTGGCCTGGGGGCCGTCCCAGTCCGGGTCGAACGACGACGAGCGGCCCATCAGGGTGATGCCCAGCACGATGTTGCCCGAGTAGTCGAAGACCGGCGCCGCGAAGGAGCACACCCCCGGCGTGGGGTTGTTGACCGAGCGCGACAGCCCGTGCCGGCGCACCTCGTTGAGCATCGGCTGCAGCTGCTCCGCCTCGATCGGCTTGGCGATGTCCGGGCCCAGCCGCCGGTTGTCCTCGCGCAGCGATTCCTCGATCAGCCGGGGCGGCAGGTAGGCCGCGAACAGGCGGCCCGTCGCGGTGCCGGCCAGCGACATGACGGTGCCGGTGCGGATGTTGGTGTGCAGCGGGTAGATCGCGTCGAAGAGGAACACGATCGTCGGCCCCTGGTTGCCCCACACGGACAGCGCGACGCTGTGGCCCTGCTGCGTCGCCAGGCGCTCGGCGAAGGGGATGGCCTCGCGCACCGGGTTGAGCATGCGCAGCGTCACCAGGCCCAGCTGCATGGCGGTCGGGCCCAGCCAGTAGTGGCCGGTCGAGGGCTCCTGCGTGACCAGGCCCAGCTTCGAAAAGCTCACCAGGTAGGGGTGCGCCTTGCCCGGCGCCATGTCGGCCGCGCGCGCCAGCTCGCGCAGCGGCATCGGCCGGCCCTGGGCGCCCAGCGCCAGCAGGAGCTGCCCGCCCGCCTCGATCGACTGGATGCCGCGGCGCTCTTTTTCTGAGCCCGCGTCGCCGTCGCCGTCCTGAACTGCATTCATCGTCGGTCTCCTAACTTTTAGATTCTACTGATCGCATTCGATAAGGGTAAACCATCAGCACATAGTAAATGCGTTAGCAAGATACTAACGCCATTGGGGCGCGGCCGGCGGCGCGCGCCCCCTGGAACGGAGCAGTCAATGAGCAAGCAGGAAACGGAATACGACGTACTGGTGGTGGGCACCGGCGCGTCCGGCATGGCGGCGGCGGTCACGGCCGCCCACGAGGGGCTGAAGGTGCTGGTGGTGGAGAAGGCGCCGGTCTACGGCGGCACCACGGCGCGCTCGGGCGGCTGGCTGTGGATCCCGGGCACGCGCCTGGCGAAGGAGCAGGGCATCGAGGAGCCGGCGGGCGCCGCTCGCGCCTACCTGCAGCACGAGGCCACCACGCACTTCGACGCGGCGCGGGTGGACGCCTTCATCGAGAACGGCCCGAAGGCGATCGACTTCTTCACCGGCAAGACCTGCGTGCAGTTCGACATGCCGCCGGTGTTCCCCGACTACCACGCCGAGGCGCCGGGCGGGCAGCCCGGCGGCCGCTCGATGGTGACGCGGCCCTTCGACGCCCGCGAACTGGGCCAGCGCGTCGCCCAGCTGGCGCCGCCGGTGCCCGAGCTGACGGTGTTCGGGATGATGCTGGGCTCCGGCAAGGAGCTGTGGCACTTCCTGCGCGCGTTCAAGTCGCTGGAATCGTTCTGGTACGTGGCCAAGCGCTTCGGCGGCCACCTGCTGGACGTGATGCGCCACGGCCGCGGCATGACGCTGACCAACGGCAACGCGCTGGCCGGCCGGCTGGCCAAGGCCGGCATGGACCTGGGCATCCCGGTCTGGCTGGATTCGCCGGTGCGCAAGCTGATCGTGGAGGGCGACGCCGTGGTGGGCGCCACTGTGATGCGCGAGGGCACGCCGGTGGACGTGCGGGTGCGCCGCGGCGTGGTGCTGGCCTGCGGCGGCTTCCCCTACGACATCGAGCGGCGCAGGCAGCTCTTCCCGCATGCGCCCACCGGGCGGGAGCACTTCACGCCCTCGCCGGCGCTGAACACGGGCGACGGCCTGCGCCTGGGCGAATCGGTCGGCGGCTGGGTCGATCCGACCATCCCCAACGCGGCCGCCTGGTGCCCCACCTCCGTCACCCGGCGCAAGGACGGCAGCGAGGGCGTGATGCCCCACTTCATCGACCGCGCCAAGCCGGGCGTGATCGCCGTCACCCGCCAGGGCCGGCGCTTCACCAACGAGGCGCTGTCGTACCACGACTTCGTGCAGGACCTGGTCAGGGCCTGCAAGGGCGCGCCGGAGGTGAGCTGCTGGCTGATCTGCGACCACCCGCACCTGCGCGAGTACGGCCTGGGCTGCGTCGCCCCCTTCCCGCTGCCGATCGGCAAGCACCTGCGCTCCGGCTACCTGCGGCGCGGCCGCAGCCTGGAGGAGCTGGCCGGGAAGATCGGCGTGCCCTACGCCGCGCTGCAGGAGGAGGTGGACACCTTCAACCGCGACGCCGCCACGGGCGTGGACACGAAGTTCGCCAAGGGCAGCACCGCCTACAACCGCTACCAGGGCGACTCGCTGGTGCAGCCCAACCCCTGCATGGCGCCGATCCGCAAGGGCCCCTTCTATGCGATCCGCCTCGCCGTCGGCGAGATCGGCACCTTCGCCGGCCTGTCGACCGATGCCTCGTGCCAGGTCCTCACCCGCGACGGGCGCCCGGTCAGGGGCCTGTACGCGGTGGGCAACGACGCCGCCAGCATCATGGGCGGCAACTACCCGGGCGCCGGCATCACCCTCGGCCCCGCGCTCACCTTCGGCTACGTCGCCGGCCGGGCGCTGGCCCGGCAGCAGCCGCCGGCCACGGCGCAGGCCGTGCACCCGGCCGACACGCGCCAGCCCGCGCACGCCTGAGCGCACGCCGCATCCACAGCTTCTTCGCACACGAACGCATCGCATGGACATTTCCGAACGCATGGCACCCCAGGTGCTGCAGGGACGCATCGCGCTGGTGACCGGCGCCGGCCAGGGCAACGGCAAGGCCATCGCCAGGGGGCTGGCGCTTGCCGGCGCCCGGGTGGTCGTCACCGATCTCGACGAGGACAACGCACGGGCCGTCGCCGCGCAGATCGCCGCCGACGGCGGCCAGGCGCACGCCTACCGGCTCGACGTCACCTCGCGCGACGCCTGCGAGGCGCTCGCGCTGCGCGTGGCCGGCGAGGTCGGCAACGTCGACATCCTGGTCAACAACGCCGGCATCATCATCCGCGAGGGCCTGGACAGCCCGAAGGCCGCGGCCAACCTGGAGCGCACGCTGGACGTGAACGTCATGGGCACCTTCCACCCGACGCGCGCCTGGCTGGAGGCGCTGCGCGAGAGCCGGGGCGTGGTCATCAACGTGGCCTCGATCGCATCGAGCGCCGGCATTCCCCACAGCGTGGGCTACTCGCCCTCCAAGGGCGCCGTCCGGCTCATGACGCAGGCCCTGGCCGTGGAGCTGGCCCCGGACGGCATCCGCGTGAACGCCATCGCGCCGGGCGTGATCGAGACGCCCATGACCTCCTACACCCGCGAGGCGCCCGAGCGGCTCGACCGCTTCATGATGCGCACCCCCATGGCCCGCGTGGGCCAGGCGGAGGAACTGGTGGGCCCGGTGGTCTTCCTCGCCTCCGACATGGCCAGCTACGTCACCGGCGTCACGCTGCCGGTGGACGGCGGCTTCCTCGCCGCCTGAGCGCGCCGCATCCCTTCGCCACCACGCCATCCCGCATCTCGCAACCCCGGACCGCCCCCGGTCCGACAACACCGCCACTGGAGACAGCCATGAGCATTTCGAACTACCTCAAGCGGACCGTGATCGCATCGAGCATCGTCCTGTGCGCCGCCGCGGGCGCGCAGGACATCAAGCTCGGCTTCAACGGCGACCTGTCCGCCTCGCCCTCCGCTCAGAGCGGCAAGGCCGGCGTGCTCGGCATCGAGGCCGCCATCGCCGACATCAACGCCGCCGGCGGCGTGCTCGGCCGCAAGCTGGCGCTGGTGATCCGCGACGACCAGTCGCAGCCGCCCAAGTCCATCCAGAACATGAGCGACCTGATCGACAACGAGAAGGTCGCGGTGGTCTTCGGGCCGACCAACTCGGGCAACGCGCTGGCGTGGAAGCACATCCCCAACCAGAAGAAAGTGATCTCGATGGGGATGGTCGGCTCCGGCACCGACATCACCAAGCCGATGCGCCCCGGCGCCGACAACTACATGTTCCGCGTGTCCATGGTCGACCGCGAGCAGGTCGCCGCGCTGGTCGCCTACGCGGCCCGCAGCGGCACCAAGAAGATCGGCCTGATGGGCGAGACCACTGGCTACGGCCAGGGCGGCCTGAAGGACCTGGAGGAAGTGGCCAAGCTGCACGGGCTGACGCCGCTGGCGACCGAGAAGTTCGGCGTGGGCGACACGGACATGACCTCGCAGCTCAACAAGATGAAGGCGGCCGGCGTCGACACCATCCTGGTGTGGGCGCAGGGCACGCCCACCGGGCAGTTGGTGCGCAGCATGGAGAAGATCAACTACTTCCCGACCATGCTCAGCTCCTGGGCGGCCGACAACATCACCTTCTTCGATGCGGCCGGCAAGAACCTCGCCGGCAAGCCCATCTTCATGCGCACCATCGTGAGCCCCAGCACGCCGGCGCAGAAGAAGCTCTTCGAGCGCACCGCCTCGAAGCTGGCCGCGCCCAGCGCCTTCCCCTTCGTGATCCACGGCTACGACGCCACGCTGCTGGTGGCCGAGGCGATGAAGCAGGCCGGCACCACCGACGGCGCCAAGGTGCGCGAGGCGCTGGAGAACCTGGCCAAGCCGGTCGAGGGCGTCAAGAAGACCTACGCCAAGCCGTTCAGCAAGACCGTGCACGAGGGCCTGGTGGCCGGCGACCTCGCCTTCGTGAAGTGGGACGGCGACCGGCTGGTGGAGTTCAGCGACGACGTCGTCAAGGCGCTCAAGCCCGAGGACTACAAGCGCTGACGGCGGCCCGGGGCGCCGGGCGGGTCTGCCCGGCGCCTCACCCACTGGAGACGGACGATGGATGCAGCTTTGTTGCAGGCGCTGATCAGCGGCCTGGCGGTGGGCAGTGCCTACTCGCTGGTGGCGCTGGGCTTCAGCGTCACCTTCACCACCACCAAGACCCTGAACTTCTCGCACGGCGAGTTCGTGTCGGCAGGCGCATTCATCGGGATGAGCGTGCTGTTCCTGGCCGTCGGCAAGCCGCTCACCTCCACCTCCTTCGGCGGCGGCGATCCCGGCCTGGCTGCCCAGGCCGCGGCGCTGATCGCGGCGCTGGCGGTCATGGGGCTGATCGGCTGGCTGCTGTTCCTCGTCGGCGTGCGGCCCTTCGCGCGCCGGCCCGGCATGGCCTGGGTGATGAGCACGCTCGGCTTCGGCGTCATCCTGCAGAGCATCGGCCTGGCCATCTGGGGGCCCAAGCCGGTGGTGGTGCCCAGCCCCGTCGGCGACAGCGTGGTGCGCATGCTGGGCGTCGGCGTGCGGCCGCAGGAGATGCTGATGCTCGCCGTCTCGGTGCTCGTCATGCTCGCGTTCGACCACGTCATGCGCCGCACGACGATGGGCAAGGCGATGCGCGCCGTGGCGCACAACCCCGGTGTCGCCAGCCTGATGGGCATCAACGTCACGCTGGTCATGGTGGGCGCCTTCGTCATCAGTTCCGCGCTGGCGGGGCTGTCGGGCTTCCTGCTGGCGCCGATCGCGCAGGCCTCGCTGTTCATGGGGCTGGCCGTGGGGCTCAAGGGCTTCTCGGCGGCCATGATCGGCGGGCTGAGCAACGCCCGCGGCTGCGTCGTCGGCGGCTTCCTGCTCGGCGTGCTGGAGTCCTTCGTCAACCTGTGGTCGGCGCAGTGGCGCGAGGTCGTGATCTTCCTGCTGGTCATCCTCGTGCTGGCCTTCCGGCCCAACGGCCTGTTCGGCACCCGCATGGTGGAGAAGGTATGAAGGGCCTCAAGCACCTGCTGGCCGTCGTGGCGGCGGTCGCCGTGCTGGCGGCGGCCACCGGCCGCATCTCCAACGACTACTACCTGCGCATCGCCTTCATGATGTGCGTGTACTACCTGTGCGGCGTGGGCATGAACGTGCTGGTCGGCTATGCGGGCCAGAAGTCGCTGGGCCAGGCGGGCCTGTTCGCCGCCGGCGCCTACGCGGTGGCGCTGCTCACCATCCACACCGACATCGACCCCTGGCTGGCGCTCGCGCTGGGCGCGGCCATCGCGGGCGTGTGCGGCGTGCTCATCGCGCTGCCCTCGCTGCGGGTCAAGGGCCCGTACCTGGCGATGGTGACGCTGGCCTTCGGCATCGTGGTCGAGAAGCTGGTGACCGAATGGACCGAGGTGTTCGGCGGCGCGCAGGGCCTGTTCGGCATCCGGCCGCCCACCTGGCAGGAGCAGCCGCTGACGATGAACCAGTGGGTCTGGTTCGCCCTGGGCCTGTCGGCGCTGGCCCACCTGCTGGTGCGCAACCTGGTCTCGGGCCGCTTCGGGCGCGCCTGGCTCTCGCTGCAGGCCGACGAGATCGCGGCGTCCTCCGTCGGCGTGCGGGTGTACCGCGGGAAAGTCATGGCCTTCGTCGTCGCCGCCGTCACCTGCGGGCTGGCCGGCGCGCTGGTGGCCCAGCAGAACCAGTACATCAACTCCGACTTCATCACCTTCCACCTGTCGATCTTCATCCTGCTGCTGGTGCTGTTCGGCGGCGTCGGCTCGCCCTACGGGCCGCTGGTGGGCGCCGTCGGCCTGACGCTGATCGAGGCGGCGCTGTCGAACTGGCCCTCGGTGCAGCACTTCGTGTACGGCGCGCTGCTGCTGTTCGCGCTGTACGCGATGCCCGGCGGCGTGATGGGGGTGGTGAACCAGCTGCTCGGCCGCCGCAGGGCCCGGTGCGCGGCGCCGGCGCAGGACGTCGGCGAGATCCGCCTGAACCTGCGCAGCTGGGCCGGCGCCGACCTGCTGATGGTGAAGGACGTCTCCAAGGCCTACGGCGGCGTCAAGGTCGCCCAGCAGGTGTCGTACTGCCTGCGGCGCGGCCACGTGCATGCGCTGATCGGCCCGAACGGCGCGGGCAAGAGCACGATGATCAACATGCTCACCGGCATCGTCGCGCCGGACGCGGGCGAGATCCGCTTCGACGGCCGGAGCACGGTCGGCGCGCCCGCCCACGCGATCTGCGCGATGGGCATGGGGCGCACCTTCCAGAACCTGCGGCTGTTCGCCGAGCTGTCCGTGCTCGACAACGTGATGCTGGGGCGTCACTCGCGCATGCGCAACGGCTTCTTCGGCGCGCTGTTCGCGCTGCCGTCCTCGCGCCGCGAGGAGGCCGCGGCGCGCAGCCGCTCGCGCGCGCTGCTGCAGCTGGTGGGGCTGTCGCACCTGGCCGATGCGCCCGCGGGCAGCCTGCCCTACGGCCTGCAGCGGCGCGTGGAGCTGGCGCGCGCGCTGGCCACCGACCCCGAGCTGCTGCTGCTCGACGAGCCCGCCGCCGGCCTCAACCCGCAGGAGACGCAGGAACTGGGCGACCTGCTGGTGCAGATCAGCCGCATGGGCCTGTCCATCCTGATGGTGGAGCACCACATGGACATGGTGATGCGCATCTCGGACCACGTCATCGTGCTGGACTACGGCGTCAAGATCGCCGAAGGCACCCCGGCCGAGGTGCAGGCCGACCCGAAGGTCGTGCAGGCCTACCTGGGCGTGGAAGCGCCGGAAACGCCCGCGGCCGAGGTCGCCGCGCCGCGCGAGAGCGCGGCCGCCTGAGGAGACACGTCATGCTCAGACTCGAATCCGTGCGGATGTCCTATGGCGCCATCGAGGCCGTCAAGGGCGTGTCGCTGGAGGTGCGCGCCGGCGAGGTGGTCACGATCATCGGCGCCAACGGCGCCGGCAAGAGCACGCTGCTCAAGGGCATCGTGGGGCTGGAGCCCCTGGCCGGCGGCAGGCTGCTGATCGACGGCGTGGACTGCGCGCGCGTGCCGGCCCACAAGCGCGTGGGGCTCGGCGTGGCGCTGTCGCCGGAGGGCCGGGGCGTGTTCCCCGACCAGACGGTGTACGAGAACCTGCTGCTGGGCGCCTACGCCATCCGCGGCGAGGCCGGGCGCATCGCCAAGCTGGTGGACCGCGAGTTCCGGCGCTTTCCGCGCCTGCGCGAGCGTGCCGACCAGCTGGCGGGCACGCTGTCCGGCGGCGAGCAGCAGATGCTGGCGATCTCGCGCGCCCTGATGAGCGAGCCCCGGCTGCTGCTGCTGGACGAGCCCTCGCTCGGCCTGGCGCCGCTGATCATCGCCGACATCTTCAAGTCGATCGCGGCCCTGCGCGAAGCCGGTCTGACGATCCTGCTGGTCGAGCAGATGGCCAACCAGGCCCTGGCCGTGGCCGACCGCGCCTACGTGCTGGAGACCGGCCTGATCACCGCGCAGGGCACCGGCGCGCAGATGCTCAGGGACCCGGCCGTGCGCGCGGCCTACCTCGGGTCGCATTGAGGCGGGGTGCGGCGCATGTCCTCTTCCGCGCTCTTCGCGCCGCTGCAGGTGCGGTCGCTGTGCCTGAAGAACCGCATCGTCATCTCGCCGATGATGCAGCACGCCGCCCCAGGCGGCTTCGCCAACCACTGGCACCTGGTGCACCTGGGCAAGTTCGCGCTGGGCGGCGCGGCCCTGGTGCTGACCGAAAGCACGGCCGTCTCGCCGGTGGGCCGCATCGGCAGGGACGACGCGGGCCTCTGGGACGACGCGCACGTCGCGCCGTGGAAGGAGGTGGTGGACTTCGTGCACGCGCATGGCGCGGCCATCGGCGTGCAGCTCGGGCACGCGGGGCGCAAGGCCGGCAGCAAGGCGTTGTGGGAAGGCGGCGAGGCCCTGAGCGAAGCGCAGATGGCCGAGGCCGATCCGCGCTGGGTCCGCATCGGCCCCAGCGCCGTGGCGGCGGGGGAGGGCTGGTCGGTGCCGCGCGCCATGTCGGGCGCCGACATCGAGGAGGTGGTGGCGCAGTTCGCCGCCGCCGCGCGCCGCGCCGACGCGGCGGGCTTCGACGTGGTCGAGCTGCATTTCGGCCACGGCTACCTGGCGGCCAGCTTCCTGTCGCCGCTGTCCAACCTGCGCACCGACGAGCACGGCGGCAGCCGCGAGGGACGCATGCGGCTGGCGCTGCGCATCGCGCGCGAGGTGCGGGCCGCCTGGCCCGGCGACAAGCCGCTGTGGTGCCGCCTCTCGGTGGTGGACGGCGCCGTCGGCGGCTGGGGCGTCGAGGACAGCATCGCGCTGGTGCGGCAGCTGCAGGACTGCGGCGTCGACGTGATCGACTGTTCCTCCGGCGGCCTGACCGAGCAGACCCGCGCGCTGCCGGTGCCCCGAGGTCTCGGTTTCCAGGTACCGTTCGCGCGGCAGGTACGCTCGGCCACGGGCGTGCTGACACAGGCGGTGGGCATGATCGTCGAGCCGCGCCAGGCCGAGGAGATCGTCGCGTCCGGTGCCGCGGACCTGGTCGCCATCGGGCGCGAGGCGCTGTACGACCCCTACTGGCCGCTGCATGCGCAGGCGGCGCTGCAGCCCGACCCGCAGTTCGGCGACTGGCACCTGCGCCACCGCGTCTGGCTGCAGAAGCGGCAGCTGGTCCTCGACCGCCTGAAGGGGGCGGCGGACTGACTGCCGACCGATTCACTTTTCATCATTGGAGATGGCCATGAGCACGACCAAGCAATTCGCCTCCGCCGGCGACCTGGAAGACAAGAAGATCTCGTTCACCCGCCTGTCGGAGAACGCGTACGCCTACACCGCCGAGGGCGACCCGAACACCGGCGTGTTCATCGGCGACGAGGCCGTGATGGTGGTCGACACCCAGGCCACGCCGGCGATGGCGCAGGACGTGATCCGCCGCATCCGCGAGGTGACGCCGCTGCCCATCAAGTACGTGCTGCTGTCGCACTACCACGCGGTGCGCGTGCTGGGCGCCTCGGCCTACTTCAAGGAAGGCGCGCAGGAGATCATCGCCAGCCGCGACACCTACGACCTGATCGTCGAGCGCGGCGAGCAGGACAAGGCCAGCGAGATCGGCCGCTTCCCGCGCCTGTTCCGCAACGTCGAGTCGGTGCCGCCGGGCCTGACCTGGCCGACCATGACCTTCGACGGCACCATGAGCGTGTGGCTGGGCAAGACGCTGGAGGTGAAGATCGCGCAGATCGGCCGCGGCCACACCAAGGGCGACACCATCGCCTACCTGGAGGACCAGAAGATCTGCTTCGCCGGCGACCTGGTCGAGTACCAGAGCACCGCCTACGCGGGCGACTGCTACTTCCGCGACTGGCCCGCCACGCTGGACCGCCTGGCCGCCTTCGGCTTCGAGAAGCTGGTGCCCGGCCGCGGCGCCGCGCTGGAGAGCGCGGCCGACGTGCGCCGCGCCATCAGCTCCACCCGCGCCTTCATCTCCGACGTCTACACGCTGGTGAACAACGGCGTGGCCGAGGGCAAGGACCTGCGCACCATCTACCGGGAGGCCGTCGCCGCGCTGCGCCCGGCCTACGGCCACTGGGTGATCTTCGACCACTGCATGCCCTTCGACATCTCGCGCGCCTACGACGAGGCCACCGGCCACGTGCACCCGCGCATCTGGACGGCCGAGCGCGACATCGAGATGTGGCAGGCGCTGGAGGGCTGAGAAGGGGCGCGGCGGATCGCACCGTGTCCGACACCTCCGGCCTCGTCCTCGACCGCGCCGCCGTGGACGCCACGCTGCGCCGCCTCGGCCTGTGCGGCTTCGCGGCGATGCTGTCCATGCGCTTCTGCGATGCGCTGCTGCCGGCGCTGGCCGAGGAGTTTCATGTCACCACCGGCGTGGCGTCGCGCACCATCGCGGGCTTCGCGCTCGCGTACGGCCTGCTGCAGCTGTTCTACGGCCCGCTGGGCGACCGCTACGGCAAGCTGCGGGTGATCGCGCTCGCCAGCTTCGGCTGCTGCGCCGTCCACCTCGCCGCCGCCTGCGCGCCGGGGCTGGATGCCCTGGTGGCCGCGCGCGTCGCCGGCGGCGCGGCGGCGGCGGGCGTGATCCCGCTGACGATGGCCTGGGTCGGCGACCACGTGCCCTATGCCGAGCGGCAGGGACGGCTGGCGCAGCTGCTGGGCGCCACCGTGAGCGGCATGATCGCCGGCCAGTGGCTGGGCGGCGTGGCCGCGGGCAGCGTCGGCTGGCGGGCCGGGTTCGCCGCGCTGGCGCTGCTGTTCCTGGCGGCGGCGCTGCTGCTGTGGCCGCGCGCGGCGGCGGCCGCGCACCCCGCGGCGGCGGGCTCCGGCGTGGCGCGACTGGGCCAGGTGCTGCGCACCGGCTGGGCGCGCGTGATCCTCGTGCTGGTGGCGCTCGAAGGGGCGCTGGTGTTCGGCGCCGTCAGCTTCGTGCCGCACCAGCTTCACCTGCGCCACGGCCTGTCGATGCCGCACGCCGGGGCGGTGCTGGCGCTGTTCGGCGTCGGCGGCCTGCTGTACAGCCGCGGCGCCCGGCGGCTGCTGGCGCGCGTGGGCGAGGCCGGGCTGGCACGCACCGGCGCGCTGGGGCTGGCCGCCGGCTTCGGCCTGATGGCCTGGCTGCCGGCATGGCCGGTGGCGCTGGCGGCCTGCCTGCTGGCGGGCTTCGGCTACTACGCGCTGCACAACACGCTGCAGACCCAGGCCACGCAGATGGTGCCGGCGGCGCGCGGCAGCGCGGTGGCGCTGTTCGCCTGCGCGCTGTTCTTCGGCCAGTCCGGCGGCGTCGCCGCGGCGGCGTGGGCGGTGGACCGCGGCCTGGCGCCGGCGGTCTTCGCCGTCGCTGCACTCGCCCTGGGCGCGCTCGGGCTGATGGCCGCCGTGCTGCTGGGGCGCCATGTGCGGCCGGCCGGGGCCGCGTCGTGAGCGAACCCGCCTGCACACCTGCCACGGCCGTGGGGCCGGGGCGCGCCGCCTCGCCGCGCGCCACCCAGGCCGCGCTGATCGCGGCGATGGCGATCTGGGGCCTGAACGTCACGGCCGTGAAGGCGCTCACCGCGTATTTCGACCCGACGGCGCTGGCGGCGGTGCGCATGGTCACGGCCTGCGCCGCGCTGGCCGTCCTGCTGGCCTGGCGCCGCTGCCGCCTGCCGCGCCTGGACGCGCGCCAGGCCCTCGGCCTGGCCGCCTGCGCGGTGCTGATGGTGTATGCCAACCAGATCCTGTTCGCCGAGGGGCTGCTGCGATCGACCGCGACCAACGGCGCGCTGATCATGGCCCTGAGCCCGCTGGTGTCGGCCCTGCTGGCGGTGCTGGCCTTCGGCGAGCGGCTGTCGGCGGTGCGCGCGGCGGGCGTGGCGCTGGGCTTCGGCGGCGTGGCGGCGGTGGTGCTCAGCCACCCCGGCGCGCGGCTGGCGACGGCCGGGCTGGGCGATCTGCTGCTGGCGCTCGCGGTGATCAGCTTCGCCGCCGGCGGCGTGATCGTGCAGCGGCTGGCACGGCACCTCGACCCGCTGCCGGTGAGCTGCCTCATCTACCTGGGCGGCACGCTGCTGCTGGTGGCCCATGCCGGGCTGGCCGACGCGGCCGGCGGCGCGCCGCGCCGCGCGCCCGACGCCTGGGCCTGGACGCTGGTGCTGTTCTCCGGCGTGCTGGCCACGGCCGTGGGCAACCTCGCCTGGAACGCCGCCATCGCCCGCATCGGTGTGGCGCGCACCTCCGTCTTCCTCTACTGGGTGCCGGTGTTCGGCGTGCTGTTCGCCGCGCTGCTGCTGGGCGAGCGGCTCACGCCGTGGCATGCCGCCGGCTTCGCCGGCGTGATGGGCGGCACCTGGCTGGGCACGCGCCGGCCGCCGGCGCGGCCCGCTTCTTCCACCACCTCACAGGAGTTGGACACATGAACGTCCGCATGGGATTGATCCGCCAGCAGCCCGGCTGGAGCCACGAGACATTCAGCCGCTACTGGCTGGAACAGCACGGCCCGCTCGCCGCCCGGGTGCCGGGCCTGGCGGCCTACTGGCAGAACGTGGTGCAGGAGCGCCTGCAGCGCGGCATCGACTACGCGCGCGGCCCGTGGGACGTCGACGGCTTCTCGCAGCTGACGCTGGAGGCGGCCGGCGCGAAGGAGCGGCCCTTCGCCGAGGGCGCGCTGGCCCGCCGGCTGATCGACGACGAGCAGCACTTCCTCGGCGGCCTGCACATCGTCGAGGCCGAGCCGGTCGAGGTGATCCGCCCCGATCCGCAGCAGCGCCCGACGCTGCTCAAGCGCATGTCCATCCTGCGCCGGCGGCCGGACCTGGACGAGGCGGGCTTTCGCCGCGAGTGGCGCGTGCATGCCGACCTGGTGCGCGCCATGCCCGGCGTGGCGGGCTACCGGCAGAACGTCGTCGTCGCCCGCGAGCGCGTCAAGGGCCGGCCCTGCGGGTACGACGAGCTGCCGATCGACGGCATCGTCGAGCTGTGGTTCGAGAGCACGGCGACGCTGGAGGCCGCCTTCGGCAGCCCCGAGGGCCGGCGCACCATGGCCCACGCGAAGACCTTCCTGGCCGAGATCACGGCCTTCCTCGTGACGGAGCGGCGCATCGTCTGACGCCGCGCGCCGCCGCCGCGGCGCAGACTGCGGGCATGACCACCGGCACCGCCCGCACGTCCTACCAGCTGCACTACTGGCCCACCATCCAGGGCCGCGGCGAGTTCGTCCGGCTGGCGCTGGAGG
>NZ_JBIQNC010000024.1:34892-36412 GCF_044462705.1 Xenophilus sp. | reverse complement strand
CCTCAGGCTTCGGTGAGCGACTGCGCGGCGACCACGGCCTCGGTGCGGTTGCGCACGTTCAGGGCGCGGAAGATGGCCGCCAGGTGGATCTTCACCGTGCCCTCGCTGATGCCCAGGCTGCGGCCGATGAGCTTGTTGGGCTTGCCCTGCGAGAGCAGCTGCAGCACCTCGACCTGGCGCTCCGTCAGCACCTTGCGCAGGTGCTCCAGCGTGGGTGCGCCCCCGCGGGCGGCGCTGGCCGTGCCGCCCACGGCGAGCGCGGCCGGCGCGCCGGCCGGTCCGGGCACGGCGCCGCCCGGCAGCGCCGACAGCAGCATCGGCGGCACGTAGACGCCGCCGGCCATCACCAGGCGCACGGCCGAGAGCATCACGTCCGGAGAGTAGGCCTTGGGAATGAAGCCGAGCACGCCCCGCTCCAGCGCCGCGCGCATGACAGCCGGGTCCTCGTAGCCGGAGAGCACGATCACCGGCAGCGCCGGATGCCGGCTGCGCAGCTCGTCGATGTGCGAATAGCCTTCGGCGCCGGGGATGCTCAGGTCGATGAGGGCGAGGTCGATGTCGCTGCCGGCGGCCTCGCGCAGTTCGTCCGCGCTCATGGCGAGCACGAACTCGATGCCTTCCTGCAGTTCGGACAGCTTGGTCTTGACGGCCTCGATGACGAGCCGGTGGTCATCGGCGATCAGGATTTTCATGACGGTGGCACGGGGAGTGCGGAGTGCGCGCGCTGACGGTGGGCAAAGATAGCCTCCTTCCGCAGCGCGGGCAAGGCACGTGCGCCCCCGCGAACGGCATAACTCCCAAGGGGTATGGCGCGGCCGTCCGGCCCGCCGGAAGAATCCCGCCCACCACCACGGGAGCGGACATGGGCAGGTGCCCCCAGGACTGGCAGCGAGGCAGGAGCGCCCCGTGCGACGACCGCAGCGGGCGGGCGCACGCGTAGCGCGTTCCCCATGCCGCCGCGGCTGTTCCGCTTCTGCGCCCCCGTCTTCTCGTTCGGGCTGGCGCTCGATGCCGCCCGCACCGGCACGCCCCTGGAACTCACCGGCGCCGAGGCCCTGCAGCGGGCGCGGCGCCTGATCGAGCGCGCCGCCGCGGCCGCCACGGCGGCCGGCAAGCCGCCGGAGCAGGTGCAGTCGGCCACCTTCGCCCTGGCGGTGTGGATCGACGAGGTCGTGCAGCGCCACCCGCCCTGGGCCGACAGCGCCGCCCCGCTGCAGCTGCAGATGTTCAACTCCACCAACGGGCCGACCGAGTTCTTCCATCACCTGGCCGCGCTGCCGGCGGACGACGCACAGCTGCGCGAGGTCTACTGGTATGTGCTCGCCCTGGGCTTCCGCGGCCAGTACTACTTCGAGCGCGACGGCGGCAGCGGCGAGCCGGCCAAGCTGCTGGCGCTGCACGCGCCGCAGCTGCCGGTGGCGCCGCTGCTGCCGCAGCGGCTGCAGGCCGAGCCGCTGACGCCCCAGCCCTACCAGCTGCCGGACCCGCCCGGCCCCCACGAGCCGCAGCGCCGCGAGCGC
>NZ_JBIQNC010000024.1:25245-34792 GCF_044462705.1 Xenophilus sp. | reverse complement strand
GCTGCGCGAGGGCGATGCCTTCGTGGCCGAGGTGCGCGGCCCGGCCTTCCCCAGCCGCCTGTGGGTGGACTACTACACCGCCGACGGCGCCGTGCTGCACTTCCGCGTGGACGGCTCGCGCTTCACCGACCTGGCGCCCGGCCAGTCGGCCCGCTTCGGCGCCGACCTGCCGGCGAGCTGGCTGGTCAGCCCGCCCTTCGGCACGGTGCTGGTCACGGCCGTCGCCGCGGCGCCCGACGTGCAGGAGGCCGGCGCCGAGCCGCCGCCCTTCGAGCTGGCCGCGGACTACCTGCTGCGCCTGCGCGAGATGGTGAGCACCCGGCGCCCGGCGGACACGCCGGTCGCGGACTGGGTGTTCCTGCAGACCCGGGAGCGCTGAGGCATGCGCACGCCCCCTCCCTGGCTCTGGTTCCTGCTGGCGGCGGGTGCGCTGAGCCTGGCGCTGTTCTGGTGGCGGCGCGTGGGTGCGCGGCGGTCGCGGCGCCTGCGCGAGCTGATGCGCCGGTGCCAGGCGGCGGAGGCGGCGCAGGGCGGCCCCGGCCCCGCCTGGGAGGCACGGCTGCGCGCGGCCGTCGAGCCGCTGCCGGCGGCGCAGCGCAGGCGCTACGCGCATCCGTGGATGCTGTGCGTGGGCGATCCGGCGGCCGACCTGGCGCAGTTGCTGGCCACCGCGCAGCCGGCCGGCCCGCTGTCCGTCGCGGACAGCGACGCCTTCTGGCGCTGGTGGTCCCTGGACGGCATGGTCGCCATCGAGATCCGGCCGCCGCCGCTGGGGCCCTCGTCAGCGCCGCAGGACGCGGCCTGGCTGCACGCCCTGCAGGTGCTGGCCCGGGAGCGGCCGCGGCTGCCGCTGCACGGCATCGTCCTGTGCGTGGCGGCCGCCACGCTGCGGGCCGACCCGGCCGTGCTGGCCGGCCTGCTCGAACTGATGGCCCGCCGCCTGTGCGAGACCGCCGGCCTGCTCGGCCTGCGGCTGCCGGTGCACGTCGTCGTCACCGGCCTGCAGCGGCTGGAGGGCTTCGACGCCGTGCGGGAGGCCCTGCCCGATGCCGCCCTGGCACGGGCACTCGGCCATCGCCTGCCGCCGGAGGCCGGCGCGCTGCCGCAGGAGGAGGTGCTGCTCGATGCCCTGTTCGACGCGGTCTTCGACACCGTCGAGGAGCAGCTGCACGCGCTGCGCGTGGGCCTGCTGCCCGAGGCGAGCGACGCCGGCGCGCGCCAGGGCATCCACCTGTTCGTGCAGGAGTTCGCGACGCTGCGGCCCGGGCTGCGCGCCCTGGTGGGGCAGCTGTCGCGCTTCGGCACCGAGGGGCAGGTGTTCTGGCGCAGCCTGTACTTCTGCGCCGTCGCGCCGCAGGCCGCGTTCGTGCACGACCCGTTGATGCGCTTCCTGCCGGCGGACCAGCCGCTGGCGCGCGAGCGCGGCGGATGACTAGGGCTTGATGCCGATCTGCCGCGCGCCGAAGGTCACGGCCAGGTCGAGCGGCTTGCCCGGCTCCACCGCCCGCACCTCGCGCCAGCGCGCGCGGTCGAGGTCGCGGAAGGCGGCCATGAAGGCCAGCGCCCGCGCGTCGGCGGGCAGCGTCATGTTCAGCTTGCGGCTCTCGCCGGGGCGCAGCAGCATTTCCTCGCGCTGCACCAGCTCGGCGCCCAGGGCCTGCTGGTCCTTCTCGAAGAGCGTGAAGAAGTCGGCCGCCTCGAAGGGCGCCGGCGTCTTGAGCGCATACACGCGGATGGTCAGCGGCGAGGCGCGGCCGCGCGCGTCGGGGTTGGCGTCGGGGCCGGCGATGAGGTTCAGCGCCACCGGCGTGACCACCGGCTTGGGTGCGCCGGCACAGCCGGCGAGCCACCACGGGGCCAGGGCAGACAGGCCGATCCAGCCCGCGAGGGACCGGCGGCCATAGGACAAACGGTGAGTGCCTGCCATGCGCATGCTATTTCCTTCGTTGCATTGACCCTCCAGGGGGCATCTTCGATTATCCCCAGCGGATTTCGCCAGGCAACATGCTCACCCCGGAACTCGTCGACGCACTGCAAGCGCCCATCAGCGAGGCTTCGCCCTGCGGCGACGATCTCGAATACGACGCCGCCTTCATCGCCCTGGAGGGCGCGGCGCAGGGCAAGCCCGAGCAGCAGTTCGGCGACACGGTGATCCCGGCGGTCGAGCCGGAATGGGCGCAGGTCTCGGAGCAGGCCATCGAGCTGCTCCGGCGCAGCAAGGACGTGCGCGCGGCCGTGCTGCTGCTGCGCGCCAGCACGCGCCAGCAGGGCCTGGCCGGCTTCGGCCTGGGGCTGCAGTTGCTGCACGGGCTGCTCGACCGCTTCTGGGACGGCATCCATCCGCGCCTGGACGCCGACGACGACAACGACCCGACCATGCGCCTGAACGCGCTGGCGCCGCTGTGGGACGACCAGCTCGTGATCCGCGACCTCCACGACGCGGCGCTCGGCGTCTCGCGCAGCGTGGGACCGATGCGCGTGCGCGACGTCGCGGTCGCCCGCAACGCGCTGCCGGCCGGCGACAACAGCTACTCGCCCGCGCAGGTGCAGGGCGGGCTCGAGGAGATCTTCGCGGCCGAGCCGCAGGCCGCCGGGCGGATGCAGGGCATCGCCGCGGCCGTCGCCGGCCTGCAGGGCCTGCTGGTCGAACGCACCGGCCGCAGCGACGCGGTGGACCTGGCGCGGCTGCGCGCGATCGGCCAGCTGCTGGCACAGGCGGCCCGCGAGGCCGCCGGCACGCCCGAGGCCGGAGGCGAGGACGCCCCGGGCGCGTCCGAGGCCGCGGCGGCGAGCACGGAGGACGGCGCACGGCCGGCCGGCGGCGCGCCGCGCGGCGAGATCGGCACGCGCCAGGACGCCATCCAGATGCTGGACCGCGTCATCCGCTACCTGGAGAAGGCCGAGCCCGGCAACCCGGCGCCCCTGCTCATCGAACGCGCCAAGAAGCTCATCGGCGTGAGCTTCCTGGACATCATCGCCAACCTCGCTCCCGACGCCATGGGCACCATCGAACACGTGACCGGCGCCCGGGCTTCCTCGGATTCGGAATAGCGCCCGCATCACCGCCGCGCGCCGTCGTCCGCACCGTTTCATTCCACCCTCCCGCCAGGAGTCCGTCATGTCCAAGAGCAGCCAGAAGTTCATTGCCCGCAACCGCGCGCCGCGCGTGCAGATCGAATACGACGTCGAGCTGTACGGCGCCGAGAAGAAGGTGCAGTTGCCCTTCGTCATGGGCGTTCTGGCCGACCTGTCGGGCAAGCCCGCCGATCCGCTGGCGCCGGTGGCCGACCGCAAGTTCCTCGAATTCGACGTCGACAACTTCGACGCGCGCATGAAGGCGATGAAGCCGCGCACCGCCTTCTCGGTGGAGAACACGCTCACCGGCGAAGGCGAGCTGAAGGTGGAGCTGACCTTCGAGAACATGGAGGACTTCTCGCCCGCCGCCGTGGCGCGCAAGGTCGACTCGCTGAACAAGCTGCTGGAGGCGCGCAACCAGTTGTCCAATCTCGTCACCTACATGGACGGCAAGACCGGCGCCGAGGAGCTGCTGGCCAAGGTGCTGGACGACCCGGCCCTGCTGCAGTCGCTGGCCTCGTCGGCCAAGCAGCCCGAAGAGGGCGGCGCCGCCTGAACCACCGCATTGCGAAGAGGAGAAAACCCATGGCCGAAGCACTCCAGCAGAACGCGCTCAAGGACGTCGAATACGCGGGCAGCGACTTCGCATCGCTGCTGCAGAAGGAATTCAAGCCCCGCAGCGACGAAGCCAAGAGCGCCGTCGAGCAGGCCGTCCTGACGCTGGCGCAGCAGGCGCTGAGCCAGACGCAGCTCATCGGCAAGGACGTCACCAAGTCGATCCAGGCCATGATCGCCGCGATCGACGCCAAGCTGACCGAGCAGATCAACAAGATCATCCACCACCCGGACTACCAGAAGCTCGAGAGTGCCTGGCGCGGCCTGCACTACATGGTGAACAACACCGAGACCGACGAGAACCTGAAGATCCGCGTGATGGACATCTCCAAGCAGGAGCTGGGCAAGACGCTGAAGAAGTTCAAGGGCGCGGCCTGGGACCAGAGCCCGATGTTCAAGAAGGTCTACGAGCAGGAGTACGGCCAGTTCGGCGGCGAGCCCTTCGGCGCCATCGTGGGCGACTACCACTTCGACCACACGCCGCCCGACGTGGAGCTGCTGGGCGAGATGGCCAAGATCGCGGCCGCGGCCCACGCCCCCTTCATCACCGGTGCCGGCCCGAGCCTGATGCAGATGGAGAGCTGGCAGGAGCTGGCCAATCCGCGCGACCTGACCAAGATCTTCCTCACGCCCGAGTACGCGGCCTGGCGCTCGCTGCGCGAGTCCGACGACGCGCGCTACCTGGGCCTGTGCATGCCGCGCTTCCTGGCGCGCACGCCGTACGGTGCCAACACCAACCCGGTGGAGGAGTTCGACTTCGAGGAGGACACGGCCGGCGCCGACCACAGCAAGTACGCCTGGGCCAACGCCGCGTACGCGATGGCCACCAACATCAACCGCTCGTACAAGCTGTACGGCTGGGGCTCGCGCATCCGCGGCATCGAGTCGGGCGGCGCAGTGGAGAACCTGCCCCTGCACACCTTCCCGAGCGACGACGGCGGCGTCGACCAGAAGTGCCCGACCGAGATCGCCATCAGCGACCGGCGCGAGGCCGAACTCTCCAAGGCCGGCCTGCTGTCGCTGATCCACCGCAAGAACTCGGACTTCGCGGCCTTCATCGGCGCCCAGTCGCTGCAGAAGCCCGCCGAGTACGACGATCCGGACGCCACCGCCAACGCCAACCTGGCGGCGCGCCTGCCCTACCTGTTCGCCTGCAACCGCTTCGCGCACTACCTCAAGTGCATCGTGCGCGACAAGGTCGGCAGCTTCAAGGAGCGCGCCGACATGGAGCGCTGGCTGAACAAGTGGATCACCAACTACGTGGACGGCGACCCCACCACCTCGTCGGAGGAGACCAAGGCCCGCAAGCCGCTGGCCGCCGCAGAGGTGGTGGTCGAGGAGGTGGAAGGCAACCCCGGCTACTACACCTCGAAGTTCTTCCTGCGCCCGCACTACCAGCTCGAAGGGCTGACGGTGTCGCTGCGCCTGGTGTCGAAGCTGCCCTCGGCCAAGGGCGCGAGCTGAGCCTGGCGGCGGGTTCCTCTTCTTTTGAAAAGCCGGGGCGCTTCATCGTTTTCCAGACAGCTTCCCCACCGATCCGCAAGGAAGTCCCGGCCCCTCCTCACCACCCACCCAACTGAAAGGTGCACATCATGGCAGTAGACATGTTCATCAAGATCGACGACATCGAAGGCGAGTCGGCCGACAAGACGCACGGAAAGGAGATCGACGTCCTGGCATGGAGCTGGGGCATGTCGCAAAGCGGCACGACCCATACGGGCACCGGCGGCGGCGCGGGCAAGGTCAACGTGCAGGACCTGTCGTTCACCAAGTACATCGACTCCGCCTCGCATGCGCTGCAGCTCGCCTGCTACGGCGGCAAGCACATTCCCAAGGCGGTGCTGGTGGTGCGCAAGGCCGGCGAGAACCCGCTCGAGTACATCAAGATCACCATGGAGGAGCTGATCGTCACCAGCGTCTCCACGGGCGGCAGCGGCGGCGAGGACCGGCTGACCGAGAACGTCACCCTGAACTTCGCCAAGGTGAAGTTCGAGTACGACCCGCAGACCAAGCAGGGTGCGGGCAAGGGCGTGAAGACGGCGGCGTGGAACATCGCCGAGAACGCCAAGTACGGCTGACGGCCCGGCGGGCCGCGCGCGGGCCCGGGAAGCAAACGCCGGCGGTCATCGACCGCCGGCGTTGTCGTTTGTGGGCAGGGGCTGCCGCCGCCCGCTCGCTCGCTCGCTGGCGTACCTTCGGCCTGACGGCCTACGGTCGGGCCTCTTGGGGTAGTCCGGCGAGGCTCATTCCGGCAGCAGGCGCGTGTCGTCGCTGTCGTCGTCGCCCGCCGTCACCCACAGGCCGAGCGCGGTGTAGTTGTCGTGTCCCGGCTTCGCGCGCGCCCGGATCTGCGCATCCAGTTCGTCGATCCACTGGCTCGGCGTGCGCGAGGCGTGCAGGGTGGTGACCAGCCCCTCGTCGCCCAGCACCTCCCAGACGCCGTCCGAACACAGCAGCACCACGTCGCCCGTCTGCAGCCGCATGCGGTCGGAGATGCTGATCTCCGGCAGGTCGCTCACCGAGCCCAGCGCCGACAGCAGCATGTTGCGCTGCGGGTGCAGCCGGGCGCCCTCCTCGTCGAGCATGCCGCCCGCCACCATCTGCTGCACCAGGCTGTGGTCGGTGGTGCGAGCGACGATCGCGCCGCCGCGGAACAGGTAGGCGCGGCTGTCGCCGCAGTGCGCCCACATCAGCGCCTCGTGCTCCAGGTCGATCGCCGCGAACACGACCGTGGAGCGCATCGCGGCCAGCTTGCCGCCCTCGGCCTGCCGGGCGACCACGTCCAGGTTGGCCTGCTCCAGCAGCTGCCGCAGCGCGTCGCCGTCCAGCGAGGGGCCGGCCGCATAGCCGCCCAGGATGCTGCTGCGCGCGGTCGCGGCCGCGACGTCGCCGCCGCCGTGGCCGCCCGCGCCGTCGGCCACCAGGCAGGCCACGAAGTGGCCGTTGTGCCAGTGGCCGTGCACGTCCTCGTTGTATTCGCGGCCACCCGGCTTGGAGAGGGTGACGATCTCGATGTCCACGCGTGTCCTCGCCGGTCGCCTGATGCCTGCCGCTCCGGGCTCAGGCCCGGTCGCCGTCCTTCAGGCGCGCCATCTGCTCCTCGTAGGCTTCGAGGAAGGCCTTGCCGAACAGCGCATGGAAATCGTCCTCCGCCTCGCTGGCGATGCCGGCGTACAGCGCGGTGAACTGGTCCCACAGCTTGGCCTTGCGGTTGGCGGCGAAGAGGCTGTCGAGCGCGGACTTCGCCGCGATCTTCTTCTCCAGCTCCTCCGGGCCGAAGCGCTCGATCAGGCGGGCCAGCGCGGCGCGCATGCCGACCATCACGCCGAACTGGTGCGAGCGCAGATCGTCGAAGGCGTCGCGCATGGCGGCCTCGGCCGGCATGAAGCCGCGCACGCCGGGCCCCAGCAGGTGGGTGAGCGCCACGTCCACCGTGGGCGAGAACTTCAGCGGGTTGTTGGCCTGCGCGGCGATCATCGTGACCTCCGCCCGCACCTCGCGCTTGAACTCCTGGCGCGTGAGCAGCAGCTGCAGCGTGCCCTCGGTGGCGCCGCGCAGCAGCACGCCGATGCGCTCCATCAGCGCCGGCGTCAGCGTCGTGGGCGGCTGGTGCATCGGGCCCAGGCCGCGCAGGAAGGCGGCGAGCAGGTCGGAGGCATCAGCGCTGCCGATGGCTGGCGCGGCGGGCGCGGCCGCCACGGGGGCCGCGGCAGGTGCGGCATGCCGCACCGGGGCGGGCGGCGGTGATGGTGCCGGCTCCGGCGCCGCGGCGGGCCGCACGGGCGCGGCCTGCGGCGCCGCCGGCGCGGCGAAGATGCCGGTGAGCGGGTCGTCCGGCAGCGCCGCCGGCGCCGGCGCGGCGCGACGGGAGATGCGGATCGGCTGGCCGGTCTGGTCGTCGAACAAGGTGCCCTCTTCCGGCGATGCCGCGGGCGCCGGCGCGGCCGGCATCGCCGCGCGGGGCGGCTCGAAACCGAACTGGCCGATCGGCAGGTGGTCGCTGCGCGGCGCCTGCGCGGGCGGGCGCGCCTGCTGCAGCGCGGCCAGCGGGTCGTCGACGGCACCGGCCGTGTTGGGCTGCAGCAGCGGGTCGGCCAGCGGCGACAGCGCGAGCGGATCGCCGCCCAGGCCCGAGCCCATGCCGCCGAACAGCTCGTCGATCTTCTGCGCGCTGGCGGTCGGCGACGCGGCGGCCGGCAGGCCGAGGTCGGAGAAGTCGTCCAGCACCGGGCCGCCGGCAGACGCGGGCGCAGCCGGCGGCGCCATCAGGTCGGCAAAGGGGTCCGGTGCGTCCGCTGCGGCCTGGCGCGTGCCGGCGGCCAGAGGGTCCGGGAAAGGCAGGTCGGCCGGGGCTGGGGCCGGTGGCGCGGCAGCGGGCGGCGGCGGGGCCAGGCCGGCGAGGAGGTCTGCGAAGGGATCGTCGTCTCCGGCGGCCGGCGCCGCGGCAGCGGCTGCGGGCGCCGCATGCGCCTGCGGCGCCGCCGCACTCACCAGCAGCTCGAAGCCGCCGATCACCAGCCGGTCGCCATCGGCCAGCGGTGCCTCGCGGCCGGAGCCCAGCGGCTGGCCGTTGGACTGCATGGGGTTGCTGCCGCGATCGACGATCACGTACTGGCCGTCGCGGCACAGCACCTGCGCATGCACGCGCGAGACGGTGCGCTCCGGGTCGCTGAGCACCAGCGTGTTGGTGTCGGCCCGTCCGACGGTGCCGCCCTGGGGCCCGAAGTCGGCCGACGCCCCCGCGACCGGAACGCCCTGCCGGCTGACCACTGCGATACGAATCATCTGCTACCGGCTCCCGGCCTTGCTCCGTTGCCGCCCGCCAGCCAGCGCGGGCGGTCCTTCGCGCGGAGTATTCATTCGGTACAGGGGGTTGGCAATCTCGCCGTACGGCCTATGCCTCGGCCGGCGAGGTCTCAACCCAACCGGTCGAGCCAGCGCTGCTGGCGCCACGCCGGCGCACTGGTGGGAAACAGCGGCATGCCCGGCTGCAGCAGCGTGCGATGCAGCGCGGCCGCCACGCGCCGGCGCTGGAAGCCCTCGCGCAGCACCTGCGCGCAGGCAGCCTCGGACACCGGCTGCCCGAGGAACCACCGCGCGCCCGGCGCGAAGCGCGCCGCGTTGGCCTGCCACCAGCGCTGCAGCCTCTGCGCGTCGGGCCAGGGCAGCGCCGCGTCCTCGGGCAGGTCGACGTTCTCGTCGTCGGGGTCTTCGCTGGGGCCGTCCTCGAAGCCCTCCGGCGGCGGCACCTCCATCTGTTCCAGGTTGAAGTCCACGCCGGTGATGCCGACGAAGGCCTCGGCGGCGATGCGCGCCGCGGCAGGCTGCGCCATCTGCTCGATCAGCCAGGGCGCATAGCGCGCGTCGCCGACGAAGCCGGCACCGACGATGCGAAGCCGCGCAGCGCCGGGCAGCCCGGTGCATTCGGACAGCAGCGCATGGCCGGCGCCGACGTCCAGCGCCTGCAGCGCGAGCTGGAAGGCCCGCATCTGCCGCGGGCCGGGTTCCAGCGCGAAGGCGCGCAGCGCATCGAGGGCATGGCCGCGGTCGCCCAGCAGCACCGCCGACCAGGCGGCCCAGAAGCGCAGTTCGGGCTTGGCCTCGCCGAGCAGCGCCAGCACAAGCGGCAGCAGGTCGGTGCGGCCCAGTTCCCCGGCCGCCCGCAGCGCGCGGATGCGCACGCTGTCCGCCTCGTCGGCCAGGGCCGCGTCGAGCACGGCGCCCGGGTCGCGCCGGTGCAGCGCACAGGCGGCGACACCCAGCTTGCGCGCCAGCGGCGCCTCGCCGCCCAGCAGCGCCTTGACGCGGTGGCCCAGGTGCGCCGGCTCGACCCAGCCCAGCGCGGACACCAGCCCGG
>NZ_JBIQNC010000024.1:0-25145 GCF_044462705.1 Xenophilus sp. | reverse complement strand
CCACTCCTGGTAGTGGATCGTGCGCGGGTCGTTGAACAGGGCCTGCGCGCCGCTGACCTCGACCGGCTCGTCAGGGTCGCTCGGATAGGCCAGCGTCAGCGCGTCCCACAGCGCGAGCGTCTCCAGCAGGCCCGCGCCGACGTCGGGCGGCACCGGCTGCGCGAACTCGATCTCCACCAGCAGGGCCGAGTTGCCGGCCAGGTCCGGCGGCAACTCGACCGCAAACGGCGGCTGTGCGGCGGCGGCGGGGCGTACGCCGCCCTCGGCCAATAGATCGTGCTCGCGGCGGCCGAGCAGGGCGTGCGCCGACCGGAACGAGACGTCGTGATGCCGGCAGTCGGCCAGCATGCCACCCAGCACCGCCAGCGCCGTGACCGGAAGGTCCTCGACGTCGAGCCTCGCATGGACCGATGCCGTACCGGCGCGGACCTCGACGCGGGACGCCTCGCGCCGTCGGCAGGGAAAGAAGAACCCCGCCCCGACTGCATCGAGAAAAGCGCCGATGCGGCGCTGCACCAGCTCGATGGCGCCTTCGGGCCCGGCAGCCACCACGGCCTCGATCACGACGGCGCCGGCGTAGCGCTCAGACGAAGAAACGGCGAAGCCAGTCATGCGCATCCTCTTCCGACATGCCCTGGATCGCCAGATCGTCGAGCGCGTCGTCGGGCGCCACCACCGGCGCAACGAGCCGGCCCACGGCGTGGACGGCGGGCAGCAGTTCCTGCCGGTTGACGTCGCCGAACTGCGGCGCATCGCCGGCGCGCAAGAGCACGCCGTCCTTTCCGAGCGGGAGCACCGACACGCCGGCAGGGGCGCTGCCCTCCAATGCCGCGCGCCCGCCCAGGGTGGCCACCATCCCGGCACCCAGGAAGGTCAGCCAGTTGACGGTCACCACGCCCTTCTCGGCCGCGTTGGACAGCGTGAGCGTATCGCCATAGCCCAGGCCGGGGTGCCGGCGCAGCAGGGGCGCCGCCCACTGGCAGACCTCGCGCTCCAGCGCGGGGTCCGCCTCGTCCCAGACGAGCGAGTACCCGCAATAGCCGCTGCTGAGCGGGAACTCCGCCAAGGCGTTGCGTGCCAGCGCAATCACTTCCTCCGGCGCATCGCCCCACTCCACCGGCAGCATCATCCGCACCACGAAACACGGCGGATCGAAGACGCCGAGCAGCGACATCTTCACGGCGGGCGGAAAGAGATCGCGCGCCGCGGTGCCCGAATGCGCCCGGAATCCGAGCATCTTGCCGGCCAGCAGGCCCGGATCGGCGAACCAGTGGTAGGGCCCCTCGAGCGCACTGGCCTCGAAGGCGCGAAAGCGCTTCATGTCGCCGGTGCGGTAGAAGCGGATGTGCTCGCCGAAAGCCTCGCAGAACGTGCGCAGGAACCGCGCGAAGCCCGCACCGCTGTCTTGCGGCCCATAGGCGAAGGCGACGACCTCCAGGCAGGGCATCGCCAGGACATGCGCATGCTTCGCGTGCGTGAATCGGGACCCATCCATGCTTTCACCTTTCAAGTGCAGACGCAGTCATTCTCGACATCCATGACCGTCACCTTCCCCGCCTTGCCGGCCTTCTTGATCTGGGCCGTCTGGTTGTCCGTCAGCGAGTCGCCGGGAAACTTGACCTCGATGATCTTGGTCACGCCGCTGAGCGTCACCGTTCCTCTTTCCACCGCTTTCGTGGCTCCTGTCAGCACGATGTCCCATTTGACGAAGCCCGAACCGCCGCCGGTCACCTTGCCCCATTTGCCAATGAAGTCGCCGCCGATCTTTTGCGAAGCCTCGGTGATCAGGCCCGGCTGGCGCCCGCGCGGCTTGGGATCGAGGTGGTTGCGCATGAGGTTCTGGTATTTCGAGCGTGGCGTCCTGCCTGCCTTGACGTCCGCCGCATCCAGCTTCTTCTTGTCGTCCATCGCCTTGCAGGCCGCGTCGCAGAGCTTGTCGGCCAGTGCCTTGTCGCCGACCTCCGCGACAAACGGCGCCTGCGCCTCCCCGCCCAGATTCGCCGCGTTCTGCGCGTTGTGATACATCTGGTCGCCAAGCCGGTTGGCGTTGCCGCCATCCATCTTGACGTCGAAGGAGAAGCCGATCCAGGTGGCCTCCTTCATGAAGGTGCTGGACTTCACGCCGCCGGCGGTTCCCGCGTTGTCGCCGTTGGACAGCGCGAACTTCGACTTGCGATGCGCCGCATGCGCCTTGTCGCCCTTGACGGTCGTCGTCCCGTCGGACAGCGTGCCGGACAGCGCGATGTTCGGATAGGGCACCGGCACCGGTCCGCCGGGGCTCGGCGTCTTGCAGACGTCGGGGATGGTCGCGTTGCTGATGCCGGTGCTGAACTTGTGGACCAGCGTGGTGGACGTGCCGTTGACGCGGATGGTGACCGGCATGCTCAACCGCGGACCGCGTCCGCGCCCCGCAGCAGCATCGCCCCGCGCTCGCCGCGCTCGGAGCTGCCCCAGACCATCGACAGGGGGCCCTTGCCGTAGCGCTTGCGCGCTGCAATGAGTGCCAGCGCCGCATGCAGCGGCCCGCCGGCGGCGCCCACGTCGCCCCAGCAGTCGGCCGGGCAGACGAATTCGGACGGCGCGCGAAAGCGCTCGGCCGTGCGCAAGACGGCGAAGCCGTACTCCTCCGTGCGATACCGCTCCCCGTTGAGGTCGCAATACACGTCGTGCACCTGCTCGCCCGGCGCCAGCCCCTGCAGCGCGGCGCGAAAGGCCTGGGTCAACCCTTCGCCCACGCACACGTCGTCGGTCTTGATGAGCCGGTGCTCCATGCCGATGCCGACCGACACCAGTTCCCCCAGCGGCTCGGCGCCGCACTGCCGCGCCGCATCAACGGTGCCCAGCAGCATGGCGCCCGCGGCCTCGCCGGGGATGAAGCCCCAGGCGTTGTTCAGCGGACCGCCGCCGTGCAGCTGATCGCAGGCATCGATCCATTCCAGCGTCTCGGGCGCGAGGTAGGAATCGGCGCCGACGACCAGACAGGCATCGAAGGCGCCCCGGGTGCAGCCAGCCTCGGCCGCGGCGACGGCCAGGTGGCCGGCAGCATGGCCCGCCTCGAAGGCCGCCATGCGCGCGAAGCGGTTGCCGAGCCGGTCGCAGACCCGTTCCAGCACCTCGCCGGCCAGGCCATCGGGCCTGCCGGGCCGCATGGGCGGCAGCGCCAGGGCCAGCCCGAGCCGCCCTGGCAGGTCCGCCGGCCACGGCGCCAGCGCCTCCTCGATGGCCGGCAATGCCAGCGCGGCCAGCCGGGAGGCGCCCTCCAGGCCGATGTCCAGCCAGGGCGCGGCCGCCACGCGCACGGGCTCGCCGGCGGTGTCGACCATGTACGGATGCACCCGGAAGCCGCACACGCCGGCGCGCACGGCCGCTGCGCTGGCCCACACGGTGCGGCCGACCGGCGTGCTGGCGCCCAGGCCGAGGACATGCAGGGGCGCCATGTTCACACCTGCACCGCCTCTTCGTCTTCGGTCTCGCCCAGGCGCAACAGGCGCTTCCCGGCGATACGCGTGCGCATCAGCTTGTGGACCCTGGGATGGCAGGGCAGCGCGCTGTGCCACACCAGCGACACCCGCATCGCCGACGGCTCCAGGATCACCGTGTGCAGCCGCGGCCGCTCGTGCCGCTGGCGCGTGCCGTCCGAAAAGAAGGTCTCAAGGCCGAGCAGCACGCGCGGCAGCACGAAGCGGATCTCCGCCTGCGGCGCCAGGTGCACCAGCGCCACCGGCTCGCCCCCCTGCAGGAACTGCGGCGCCTGCTGGTCGGCCGGCGCGCACTGGTAGTGGCGGTCGTCGAAGTCCTGCGGCAGCAGCGGCTGGCGCTCGCGCAGCCAGCGCTCGTCGTAGGTGCCCGCCAGGCTGCGGCGCGGCTGCCAGTGCACGCCGAGCGGGCCGAAGCCGGCCGGCGCGGGGCGGTCGCTCCAGGCGCGCACCAGTTGGTCGGGGTATTCGATGTTCGGCAGCCGCAGGCCCTCGGCGTGCGACGCATCGAGCACGAAGCCGGTGCCGGTCGGGTTGCGCTCGTCCCACTGCGGCCGCGGGCCGTCGCGGCTGCCGGGGTCGATGCCGCCGTAGGCCCGCTCCCAGCAGATCGGCATGACGGCGAACGGCTGCGGCGGCGACGGCGCGCCGCCCAGCCATACGCGGTCGCCCGTCACGCGCAGCCGCTTGGCCACCGGGCCGACGCGAAAGCCCACGTCGAGCTGCGTCACCGGCACGCCGCCGGGGGCGTGCGCCTCGCCCAGCAGCAGCACGTCGGTGGTGAGTTTGGTGCGCACCAGGTCGATCTCGTGGCGCAGGCTGGAGCGCGCGGGTGCGGCCGGGTCGATGTACTCGGGCACCTGCGTCACGGGCGGCTGCTCGGCCGCGGGTTCGGTGCTGCCGTCGGCGTGGATGTCGAAGCTGCACTTCACCGCGACGATCCAGATCTCGGCGCCGTCGCGGTCGCGCACCCAGGTGCGCTCTGCAGCGTAGGGGGTGCGGTTGTCGAGCTGCCACATGGCGGGCCTTCTGCGCTCAGTTGATGTCCACGTAGGCGCCCTTGATCTTGTTGGCGCCGCGCGAACGCGTGAGCACGAAGTTGCCTTTGATGAGCACCTTGCCGGCGCGCGTCAGCACGATGCTGGCCTCGCCGCAGCGCAGCTCGATCCGGTGCTGCGCCTCGATCGACACGCGCTCGCCATCGACCGTGCAGTGCACCGGCGGCACCGGCTCCTGCGCCGGCGCGGCCTGCAGCCGCCCGACGATCACCGGGCGCGCCGGGTCGCTGCACTCGAAGGCGACCACCACGCGGCAGCCTGCGTCGGCCGGCGCCAGCCCGACGGTGGACAGCGCCGGCACCGGCGTCCGGCCGTCAGCCAGCGTGACGAGGAAGCGGCCCGCCGCGTCGAAGCCCGCAAAGCTGGCTTGCGCCACGCCGCCGCCCGCCAGGCGCGCCCAGTCCGCCATGCCGCTGAGCAGCACATGCGCGGCGTCGAGATCGGTGTTCTGCATTTCAGTTGTCCATGGCGCCGCGCGCCAGCCGCATCGCATGGCACACAACGGCCTTCCCCGGTCCGAAGGCCGCGGAGCAGGCCATGCCAGGGCGCCCGCGGAACTGGCTCGGCCAGGCCGCCGGGTGCGCCCCCCTCCCGCCGAAGGCGAGAGAGGGGGGAGCCGCGAAGCGGCTTGGGGGGTGCTTCATTTTTCAATCCTCGCCCAGGCTGCTGCCCTTGATCTTGATCGAGCCGCCGGCCTTGAACGAGGCCGTGCCGCTGGCCTCGATGGTGATCTTGGCGCCCTTGATGGTGATGCCGCCGGCGTTCATCGTGATCGTGCTGCCGCCGGCCTTGAGCTTGATGGCGGGCGCCTCGATCTGGCAGGTCGCGCCGGCCTTGATCCTGACCACGCTCTTGGCCGACGCCGAGATGGCCGCGGCCGAGAGGCTGTGGGCGCCGCCCACGCTCACCGACTGCACCGCCCCGACGCTGACCTGCTGCGCACCGCCCACGCTGACCATGCGCGCGCCGCCCACGCTCACCGCCTGTACGCCGCCCACGTTGATCGCCTCGCCCGCGCCCACGCTGTGCACGCGCCCGGCACCGACGGTGTGCGTCTCGGCCACCGAGATGGTGGTGGACTGCACGCCATTGACGGTGTGGCTGCGTCCGCCGTTGACGGTGACGGTCTCGCCGCCGTTGACGGTCTCGCTGCGGTGGGCGCCGATGGTGATGGTCTCGTTGGCGCCCACCGACTCCGTGCGGTTGGCGCCGATCGTGACGGTCTGGTCGGCGCCGACGCTCAGCGTCTGGTTGCTGCCAACGGTCTCCGAGTCGTCCACGTCGATGGCGTCGGTGCGGCAGTTGTGCACGGTGGTGGTCTGGTCGTGCTCCACCGTGGTGGCCATGTCGTACTGGCCGTGCACGGTGATCTTCTCCTGGCCGGCGGTGTCGTCCATCGACATCTCGTTGTAACCGCGGCCCTTGTGCGTGTCGGTCTTGATGCCGCTGACCACCGCGCCGCCCGGCAGCGGATAGGGCGCCTGCGATTCGCCGTTGTAGACGCGGCCGGTGACGATCGGCTGGTCCGGGTCGCCTTCGAGGAAGTCGACGATCACCTCCTGCCCGATGCGCGGGATGCTCACCGCGCCCCAGCCCTTGCCGGCCCAGGGATGCGACACGCGGATCCAGCAGGAGCTGTTCTCGTCGTTCCGGCCGTAGCGGTCCCAGTGGAACTGCACCTTCACCCGGCCGTGCTCGTCGGTCCAGATCTGCTCGCCCTGCTTGCCCACCACCAGCGCGGTCTGCGGTCCCGGCATGCGGCGGCGCGGCGTCAGGCGCGGCGGGCGCCAGGGCGCGTCCAGCGGCAGCAGGGTCAGCAGGAAGCAGCTGCTGCCCGGGCTGGGCGCGATCAGCTCGGGCGACTGGTCCATCAGTTCGCGCACGATGGTCCAGTGCTCGACGTTGACGGCGTCGTCGTGCAGGGCGGCGTCGAGTTCGCTGCCCAGCGGCGGTGGCGGCTGCGCGCCCAGTGCCTCGTGGCCTGGATGCGCGGCCACCAGCACGCAGCCGGCGATCACGTACTCGCCGTCCTGCTGGCCGTCGGGGCTGCCCTCGAAGCGGAAGCGCCGGCCCACCGACACGTCGGGCCAGGTGGTGGTCGCCCAGTGGCGCTGGCGCCGGCCGATGAGCTCGTCCAGCCGCATGCGGGCCAGCCCGTCGGTGTCGTCGCCGCTGGCATAGCCGCCGGGGTATTCGAAGCACTCCAGGTCGGCCAGCTCGTGCGCGTCGGGCTCGGCCTTGTCGGCCGCGAGCGCGCGGCTGATGACGGTGAAGTCCCGGTCGCGCGAGGCGAAGCCGCCGCTGTCGAGCTGGCGCATGCTGATCCAGCGCGTGATCTCCGCATGCCGCGCCTCGGCCACCGCCGAGGCCTCGAAGTGCAGGGTGCCCGCCGCCGGCAGCGGCGCATGGGCGGCGTCCAGCGCGTCGGCCAGGTGCATGGCGGGCTCGGCCTCGGTGGTGTCGAACCAGTAGTAGATGCCCTCTTCCTCCAGCAGGCGCGAGAGGAAGTCGTAGTCGCTCTCCTGGTACTGCACGCAGTAGGTGTGCGGCTCGTGGCTGCCGATGACGTTGCCGGTGCGGGTCTTCTTGAGCCGCTTGATGGGGCTGTCCTCCAGCACGGCGTCCAGCACGTCCAGCACCTTCTGGTCCTGCAGGATGCGCGAGTTGCGGCGCCGCGTGAGCAGCCAGAACCACGAGCGCAGGGTGATCCGGTAGGCGAAGTAGCGGCCGGCGTGCGCCGCGCGCACGAAGCGCACCGCATGCCCCTGGCAGTGCCGCTCGTGGCTGCCGCCGTCGGCGTCCTCGAAGGAGATCACGACATCGAAGCTGCGGCCCAGGATGTCGCCCGGCGCGATCTTCTCGCTCTTGGAGAGCACCGTCAGGTCGTAGGTGGACGGCCGCGACAGGCCCTCGTGGCCCACCAGGCGCCAGAACAGCAGGTCGTCCTTCGCGGGCGAGTCGCTCTCGATGCGAAAGAGGGTGTTCGTCATGGCGCCGCATGCCCCTGCCCCGCGACAGGGGGCCGATGCGGCCCAGTATTGACCCCTGCCCGGTCGCCCGCAATCCTGCCGGAAGAGGTAAGCAGCGCGAGGGAGGAAACGGGGCGTGACGCCCCGCGCTCAGGGCGCCAGCAGCAGGATCTTCGGCTGGCTGGGCACCAGCCGGCAGCCCGGCGCGTTGGTGCTGTTCTGCAGCGACACGCTGGTCATGCGCGTGGCGGGCAGGCCCTTGAGCAGCACCGTGAAGGCGCCCGTCAGGTGGCGGCTGGGGCCCATCACCATGCCGGAGGCCACGCCCGTGGCCACGCCCGGGTTGTCGCCGTTGGTCATGGGAATGGTGGTGCCCATGTTGTGCGCCGGCGCGCCCATGAACAGGATCGTGGGCACGTTGGGGATGGCCATCGGGCCCATGGCCACGTTGGGGTACGGGACGGGCACCGGCCCCGCCGGACTGGGCGTCAGGCAGACGTCGGGAAAGGCCAGGTCGGTGCCCATCAGCTGGCAGTTGGCGAACATGGCGCGCTCCTCCTCAACCCATGTGGATCTGTTCGCCGTCCACCTTCATCAGGTGGCTGGCGCTGGCCACGACGTTCTCGCCGTGCAGTTGCAGCGTCTGTTCGGCGCGGTAGTCGATGTGGCGGCTATTCACCTGGTCGATGCCCTCGACGCTGCGCTGGCTCCAGCGCGCGAACTGCTGCACGCGCTCGCAGAAAGACTCGAACAGGTCGGCGACGAGCTTGACGCGCGTGAAGGCCCAGGTGGCCTCGCGCCCCGCCGCGTTCAGGCGGCCGAGGCTGGCCGCGGCCTCGCGCGCGCGCAGGGTGAGCGTGTCGGCCTCCAGGCCCATCTGCGACGCGCACAGCCGCAGCCGGCCGTCGGCCGATTCCAGGTGCCCGCCGGCCGGCAGGCGCGCCCGCGCCTCGGCATGCCCGCGCCGTTCCAGCACCGCCGTGACGTACAGGCCCTGCACCAGGTCGCCGGCGAACCAGACCCGGTCGCCGGCCTGCGGAAGCAGCAGGCAACTGGCGGCGCGGCGCGCGCTCAGCGTGCCGTGCGCCGTCTCCAGCTGGAAGGACTCGCCGTCCTGCGCCTCGCCCGACACGCAGGCCACGCCCTGCACCGGGGTCTCGCACAGGGGAATCAGGGGATCGTCTCGATGGCTCATGGCTGGCTCCGTCTCCGTGGTTCAGGCCGAAGCGGGCTGCCAGCGCTCGGCGGCCAGCAGTTCGGCATTGCTCTCGAGCGCGCGGGCCCGGTCGGTGAAGTGCGCACCGGCGTCGCGCGCGCCGTGCAGGTTGGCGCGCAGCAGCGTGGCGCCGCGCAGGTCGGCGCCGCTCAGGTCGGCATGCGAGAAGTCGGCGTAGGTCAGCTCGCAGTCCGTCAGCAGCGCCTGCGGCGCCTGCGCGCCGCGCCAGTTGCTCTGGTACAGGTCGGCGCCGCGCAGGCTCGCGCCCGCGGCCCGCGCGTTGACGAACAGCGCCTGGCGCAGCATCGCGCCGTCGAGGCAGGCACCTTCGAGCCGGGCGTCCATGAAGATCGCGTTGGCCGCCTGGGCCCGCTCGAAGCGCGCCTGCCTCAGGTCGGCCTGCTGGAAGTTGGCCTGCACGATGCCGGCGTCCGAGAAGTCGCTGCCCGCCAGCCGGGCGCCGATGAACTGGATGTTCTCGAAGCGCAGCCCGGCGAAGCGCTGGCCCTCGAGGTTGCAGCGCACGAGCACCACGTGGCTGCAGCGCGTGCCGGCGAAGCGCGCCTGGCGCAGGTCGGCTTCGACCCACGCGGTGCGCGCCAGCTCGGCCTGGGAGAAATCCACTCGCTGGACCTGGCAGTCCGCCGCCGTCAGCTTCTCGACCCTGGCCTCGGCCAGCGAGAGCACGTCGATGGCGCAGCGCGAGAAGGTGGCGAAGTCGATGCGCGCCGCGTTCAGAGCCAGGCCGGCGATGCGGCATTCGTGGAAGCAGACGTTGGCGAGGCCGGCGCGCGTCATGAGGGTGCGCTCGAAGTCGCAGTCCGCCAGCGTGGTGTCGGACAGGCGCGCTTCGCTCAGGTCGGCCCGCGCCAGCCGGCAGCCGATCATCCGGCTGCTGCCCAGGTCGGCCCGCGCCAGCCGCGCGCCCTCGAACACGCAGTGGTCGAACACGGTGGCCGACAGGTCGGCGCCGTCCAGGTCCCAGCCGGAGAAGTCCTGGCCCGACACCGGCTCGCCGCGCTGCACCTTCGCCAGCAGTTCGGTCTTGTCCATGTCAGTTGGCCTCCGCCGTGGCCGGCCTGTGCCGCGGATAGGTGCGCATGTGCGTGGTGAGCGCCGTGTCGAAGCCCGGCCCGTGCCGCACGATGCGCACGCGGGCCAGGTCGGCGCGGTACAGGTTGGCGTGGCTGAAGTCGGTCAGGTCCAGCCGCGCATGCTGCAGCACGGCGTCCATCAGGTTGGCGCCGGCCAGGCGGGCTTCCTCCAGGCCGGCGCGAACCATGCGCGCGCCGCGCAGCGAGGCCCGGCCCAGGTCGGCGCCGCGCAGGGCGCATTCGCTCAGGTCGCTGCCGTCGAGCGCCGCCTCCGCCAGGCGCGCACCCACCATCGAGGCGCCGCGCAGGCTGATGTTGGGCAGCGCCGCGCTGCTGAAGTCGCAGCCGTCGAGCACGCACTGCTGGGCGAAGCAGCCGGATTCGATGCGCAGGCCCCGGAACACGGCGCCCGGCGCCTGCGCGCCGACGAAGGCGCACTTGGCGAAGTGCGCGCCGGAGAAGTCCACCCCGTCCAGCCGGCATTCGACGAACAGGCATTGCCCGAATTCGGCGCCGGCGAAGGCGCAGTGCCGCAGGTCGTGGCGGAAGAAGCTCAGCATCGCCTGGCTGCGCGCGCCGGAGAAGTCCACCGCCATCAGCACGGCCTCCTCCAGCCGGATGCCGTCCAGCGTGGCCTCGCACAGCCGGGTCTCGCGCAGCCGCGCGCGCTGCAGCACGGCGTTGCGCAGCGAGGCGCGGCTGAGATCGCTGCGCTCGATGGTCGCGGCGCCGAGGTTCGCGCCGTCCAGACAGGCCCCGGCGGCCTGCGTGGCCAGCAGGGTGGCATGCGCCAGCACCGCCTCCGACAGGTCGGCGCCGGCCAGCAGCGTGCCGGTGAGGTTGGCGTTTTCCATCAGGGCGCCGCGCAGGTCGGCGCCCGCGAGGTCCATGCCGTGCAGGTCGGCGCCCGTGAGGTCCCATCCCGCGAGGCTGCCGCGCGCCGCCATCTGCTGCGCGACGCGCTGGCGCAGCGGGTCGCCGGCGGCCCCGCTGCTGCGCGGCGCAGGCGCCTGGTGGTGCGCCATGCCGCGGTAGGCCTGCAACTGCCTGCGGTCGGCGTCGCGCCAGCTTTGCATCAGGCGTTCGTCGGCCAGCATCTCCTCCAGTTCGCGCACGTCGCCGCCGGTGGCCTTGCCGTTGGCGATGAAGCCCTGGAAATCGCGCACCAGCCCCTCGGCGATGGGCCGCGGCGGGCCGGCCGTCTCCAGGCCCGCCATCTCGCGCTCGATCAGGCCGAAGTCCATCTTCTGCGCGTCGAACAGCTTGCGGGCGTCGGCGATGGTCCTGGCCTTGTCGGCCTCGGCGCGGGCCACCAGCTCGGTGTGCCGGGTTTGCATCTTCTGGCGCAGGGCGATCAGGTCGTCCAGCGTGCGGACCTCCGGCACCGGCGGGCCGTCGACCGGCGGCGCGTGCTCGGCCGGGTCCAGGCCGAAGGAGGCCACCAGGTCGCGCGCCGCCTCGCGCTCGGCGCGCGCGCGGCGCATGCCGCGGTCCAGGGCCCGGTTCTCCACCGGCGCCAGGTCGAACATCGGTACCACCAGATCGGCGGGCATCAGGTCTTCCTCGCGCAGCGATTCCAGCACGCCGTGCGTGCGGTCCAGCCGCTTGTCGCGCACCGCGAGGTAGTGCTCGGCGGAGCGCGGTGCCCCCATGTCCTCCAGCGCGGCCAGCAGGTGCAGCACGTCGGCGCCATCGTCCTCGGCGATGGCGTGCATGCCCTGGAAGATCAGCACGGCGCGCTCCTCGCCGGGAAAGCACCAGACCGTGTTCAGCCGCAGCCCGATCTCGCGGAAGCGTTCGCCGCCCTCGTGCCGCGTGGTGGCGAAGGCGCGCGCGCGCAGGCCGGGCAGGCGGCCTTCGAGCACCGTGCGCTCGGGATGCAGGTGGTGGAAGGCATAGGCCTCGTCGCCGCCGAAGGGCCCGGCCTGCTGCTGGTCCGGCGGCGCGCAGTTGAAGCAGGTCCAGTCAGCGTCGGGGGCGATGGCCGGGAAGTGCTCCACCAGCCACTGCTGGTCGTAGGTGCCGCGCTTGGACGCACGCTGCGGCCACATGCCGTCGACGGGGCCGAGGCCCGCGGGCCGCCCCTGGGCGTCGGGCGCGTGCACCGCCCACTGCGGGTACTCGATGTGCGGCAGCAGGCGCAGCGCGCCCTGCGGCGTGGCGGTCGGCTCCATGCCCATACCCAGCGGGTTCTCCGGGCAGTTCGGCCCGCCCCAGGCCTGCGCCCATCCCAGGGGCAGGCTGGCGAAGGGCTGGGGCGGCGAGATGCGGTCGCCGTCCCAGTGGCGCATGCCGTGGACCACCAGGTCCTTGCGCAGCGAACCCACCTGCGCGCGCACGGCGCAGGCGCCGCGCTGCGGCTGCGGGTTGAAGACGCGCCCCGACACGAGAAACTCGCCGCGCACGCGCGGAATGCCCTCCTCCAGCGGCCACTGCGCCTCGGGCCGCGTGGCCCAGAAGGCCCACAGGTCCTTCTCGGCCCACAGCCTGCGCGCATCGCTGCCCAGCGGCACCATGACCAGCGCCGACACCCCCAGGCTGATGCGGCCGCGGAACTCGAAGCTGCGCGCGACCAGCGACAGCGGCAGCGGCTTGATGACCTTCATCCGCGCCTCACAGGAAGACCTTCAGCGTGTCCATCTCGATGCCGGTGGCGTTGCTCAGGGCCTCCAGCGCCACCATCTGCTGCACCGTCATGCCGGAGTGCGCCTCGGCGCCCACGGTCTCGGCCTTGACGCCGATGGCGGCGGTGGTGGCGCCGGTGACCTCGGCCTTGGCCGCATTGAGCTCGGAGACGATGCCGTTGATGTCCAGCTTCATGGCATAGCCTTCCTTGATCGTCCCGCCGACCTGCATCAGCTCGAAGTCCACGACTTTGGTACCGCCCGGCGCGATGATGTTGAAGCCGCCGGCGGCGGTGAAGGTCACGGGGCCGCCGGCGGTGACGCTCATCGCCCCGCCCACCGTCTGCGTGAAGGCGGCGCCGACCGACTGCGTGACCGCGGCGCCCACGTTCTGCGTCAGGTTGGCGGCGATGCTCTCCGTGCGCGAGGCGCCGATGCTGACGGTCTCGTTGGCGGACACCGTGAGGCTGCGGTTCGCGCCGATGGTCACGCTCTCGTTGACGCCCACGTTCTCCGTGCGGTTGCCGCCGACCGTGATGTCCTCGTTGCCGCCCACGGTTTCCGCGCGGTTGCCGCCGATGTCGATGGTCTCGTCCACGTCCACGGTTTCCGTGCGGTTGTTCTTGATGTGGTTGATCTCGTCGTTGTCGATCGTCTTCTTGCGGTCGTGGCCCACCCAGTGCGTCTCGTCGTTCTCGACCTCGATGTCCTGGTTCTTCTCGGCGTGCAGGTACACCTGCTCCTTGCCCTTGCTGTCGTCGAAGCGGAACTCGTTGCAGTTGGAGGCGTTGCCGTCCGGCGTGGAGCGGGTGCGGAAGCCGCTCTGCTCGTGCTTGTCGAAGGGGATCGGCTGGTCGTCGTTGTAGACGCGGCCCATGATGATCGGGCGGTCCGGGTCGCCGTTGAGGAAGTCGACGATCACCTCCTGCCCGATGCGCGGGATGAAGTAGCCGCCCCAGCCCTTGCCGGCCCAGGGCTGCGACACGCGCACCCAGCAGGTGGACTTCTCGTTGCTCTCGTCGTAGCGGTCCCAGTGGAAGTGCACCTTCACGCGGCCGAATTCGTCGGCATGGATCTCGTCGCCCTCCGGCCCGACCACGATGGCCGACTGCGGCCCCGGCATGCGAATGCGCGGCGTGGTGCGCGGCGGGCGGAAGGGCACGCTCACGGGCACCGTCGTGTAGAGGAACTGGCGCATGCCCGCGTAGAACTTTTCGAAGCCGGCGCTCGATTCGATGACGGCGGCCAGCTCCTCCCGGTGCTCCGCGTTCACGCGGTCGTCCTGCAGCAGGTCGATCAGCGCGCGCCGGACGTCCACCGGGGCGGACGTGTCGGTGCCTTCGTAGCCGGGATGCGAGGCCGCCACCATGCAGCTGACGATGAGGTGCTCCTGGTCGAGGTCGGCCACCTCGTGGATCGTGTGGAACCGGGTGCGCAGCCCGACCGCCACGTCCGGCCAGGGCGTGCCGGCCCAGTACAGGCGCCGGCGCGCGGCCAGCGCCTCCATGCGGATACGGGCCACGTGGTCGGTGTCGGCCTCGCGCAGGTGGCCGCCCGGGAACTCGAAGACCTCCAGGTCGCTCAGTTCGTGCTCCGCCGCGTCCTGCTTGTTCGAGGCCAGCTTCTTGCGGATCGCCTTGAAGTCGCTGTCGTGCGAGGCGTAGGCGCCGGACTCGTAGAGGGCCGCGCCGAACCACTGCCGGAACTCGTTGAACCGCACTTCCTGGCGGGCGCTGTCGGTCTGCTTCAGCTCTGCCCCCGCCGGCAGCGGCGGATGCGCCACGTCGCTCGCGTTCGACAGGTACATGGTGCCCGGCGCGTCGTGCGCGTCGAACCAGTAGTAGATGCCCTCCTCCTCCATCAGCCGCGAGAGGAAGGTGAAATCGCTCTCCTGGAACTGCACGCAGTAGGGCCGCTTGTCGGGCTGGCCGACGACGCCGTCGGTGTTGATCTTCTTCAGGCGCTTGATCGGGCTGTCCTCGATCGTGGCGTCGATCACCTGCAGCGCGTTCTGGCCCTGGAAGATGCGGGCGTTGAAGCGCTTGGTCAGCAGCCAGAACCACGACTTCAGGCCGATCGCATACTCGTGGTAGCGGCCGACCTTGCCGCGGCGGGCGAAGCGCACCGCATGGCCCCGGCAGTGGCGTTCGTGCCCGGCGCCGTCGGCGTCGTCGAACTTCATCACCACGTCGAAGCCGTGGCCCAGAATGTCCTTGGCCGCGATCGCGTCGTTCTTCGACAGCACGCGCAGCTCGTACGTGGACGGCTGGCTCATCCCCTCCAGCCCGACGATGGACCAGAACATCAGCTCGTCGTTGACGGGCGAGTCGCTGCGGATGAGCGTGTCGTTATCGGCCATCGGCATCCCTTTCGTTGTCGTGATCGTGCGGCATGGATGGAATCAGGACGAACCAGCCGCCCCGGCTTTGCGGGCCGACACCAGGAAGCCGTCCACCGGCCGGGCGTTCTCGGTGCGCAGGTGCGCGGCCTGCACGCCGAGCACGGCCAGGCCGGCGGCGGCCAGCGCCTCGCGCACGTAGCCTGCACCGTGCGCGTAGCGGCCGTGCGGGTGCAGCCGGTAGGGCTCGGCCGCCGCATCCGGCAGGGCCTCCACGGTGAAGACCAGCCAGCCGCCGGGCGCCAGCGCGTGCGCGGCGGCCGCGGCCACGCCCGCCAGGTCGCCGAAGTAGCACAGCGTGTCGGCCGAGACGATCAGCTCCCACGACGCGGCGGGCGCCGCGGCGATGAACGCCGTCAGCTCGCCCTTGGAAAGCTGGTCGTACACCTGCCGCGGCTCGGCCTGGGCCAGCATGCCGGCCGACAGGTCCACGCCGTGCAGGTGCCGCGCATAGGGCGCCAGCAGGGGGCCGCACAGGCCCGTGCCGCAGCCTGCGTCCAGCACCCGCAGCGCGCGCTGCGGCACCCCGGCCAGCTCGGCCACCCGCTGGGCCACCAGCGCCGGCGCCTGGTAGTGCAGCCGCGTCAGCTTGGCGTCGAAGCTCTTGGCGAAGCCGTCGAACACCGTTTCCACGTAGTCGTCGGCCGCGCGCTGCGGCACGGGCCCGCCGGCGCAGGCCGCCAGGTGGTGCAGCGCCTCGGCGTTGCCGGGTTCGTCCTCCAGCCACTCGCGGTACACGCGCGCCGCCTCCTCCATCCGGCCGAGCTGCCCGTAGGCCATGCCCACCAGCTTGCGTGCCTTGCCGTGGCGAGGCGAATGCACCAGCGCCTCCCAGAAGGCGCGGATGCCTTCCTCCGGGCGTCCGGTGCGCATCAGCAGCGAGCCGAGGTTGGTGTAGGCATCCGCGAAGTCGGGCTTGAGCTCCAGGGCGCGGCGATAGGCGGCCTCCGCCTCGGCCAGCCGGCCCTGCTCGCGCAGCAGCGCACCCAGGTTGTTGTGCAGCTCGGGACGCTCGGGCGCCAGGGCCTGCGCGCGCGCGTAGGCCGCGGCGGCCTCGTCCAGCCGGTTCGACTCCAGCAGCACGTTGCCCAGGTTGCAGTGCCAGTCGGGCACGGCGCCGTCTTCGGCGATCGACTGCTGCATGAGCGCGATCGCCTCGTCGCGGCGGCCGCGCTGGTAGCGCAGCATCCCCAGGAAGTGCAGCACGTTGGCGTCGCGCGGCTGCACCCGCAGCAGGGCCTCGTAGATCTTCCCGGCCGCGTCCCAGCGGCCCTCGCGGTGCCAGGCGATGGCCAGCTGCAGCGCCTGCTCGGGGCTCAGTTCGGTGGTCGGCGCGGCAGCGGCGGCGGCCTCGGCAACGGCGGTCTGTCGGTGCATCATGTCGTCCGGGCGGTCGCCGCCGGGCCTACTTCAGGACCTTGTCGCGATCGGCCCGCGAGAGATAGCCCGCCAGGTCCAGCGCGAAGTAGCCCCAGCTGTCCGCGTTCTCGATCGCGGTGGCATAGGGGAAGGAGCCCGTGGTGGGCTTCAGGCCGTGGTGGTCGTAGCGGTGGTCCTGCGTCGACACCTCGTGGTGCGACATCTCGTGGATGACGGTTTCCACGCACAGCCACATCTTGCCGCTGTTGCCGGTCAGCCGCGTGAAGGCGCCTTCGAGGTAGATGACGGGAAAGGCGCCACCCTCCCCGCCCCGGAACGCGGCGCCGAAGTACTTGTCGCGCTGCGCGCGCCAGTCGGGGTAGTCGGCGAACACCAGCGTGGCCTTGTTGCAGGCTGCGGCGATCTTCTTGAACCCCGCGTACAGGGTCGTGAAGGCCGCCTCGAGATCGTCGGCGTTGTCGGCGTCGTCGAGGAACCAGCGCTTGACCATGTCCTTCACGCTGGTGCGCGCACTCTTCACCTTGCCGCCGGCCAGCTTGGCCTTGCAGTCCTCCGAGATCTTGCGCGCCTTGCCCAGCGAGGTGGACATCCACTTGCGCTCGTCGGCGCTGAAGATCTCGTCGTCGTGCTCCAGGCGCGCCTTGATGGTGGCCGCGTCGCCGGTGATCTCGTCGAAGACCCAGCCGGCATCGGACTTGGGCGGTGCGTAGACCCAGACGTCCTGGCCGCCGCGCTTGTGCACGTGGTGCACGTGCTTGACGAACTTGATGGTGGCGGCGCGGTCGGCGAGCAGGCCCGGCGACTTGGCGTTCACCGAGGCGTCGTAGATCACTTCGCCGACCTTGCGTTCCTTGTCCCTGGCGGCCTTCTCGAGGCGCTTGCGCACCGCATCGGCGGTGCTGCCCGCACCGCTGCGAAAGCCCGACGCGTCCAGCAGCTTGGCCATCCCGGCCTTCTCGGAGAAGGCCTGCCAGTCCGCCTCGAACTTCTGCTTGGTGACGACGTCGCGCGCCTTGTCGTAGGCCTGGGTGAACTTGTCCATGGCGCCCTCCGGTCAGGGCAGCGGGCGCGCCTGGCGCGCCGCGATGTCGACCTCGAACCGGCGTCCGTTCTCGTCCTTGACGATCAGGTGCCGGCCGTCCGGCGCGGCCTCGAGCGATTCGATGAAGATGTCCTGCACATCGGTTTCGAGCTTGGGCTTGTAGACGATCGGGTAGACCACCAGGGTCCACTGCTCCTTGCCCGACTTGGCGTCCACGGCGGCGATCACCCCGCCGTTCTGGTTCAGCCCGCGCTCGCGGCCCCAGTGCACGGCCTCGAAGCGCAGGTCGCCGATACGCACCGGCTTGACATCGGGCGGTCCCACCCGCTTGGGCTTGGGCATCTGCAATCCACTCATGGCGCTGATCTCCTTCGTTGGTGGCGACACATCCGCGCACGCGGCCGCGCCCAGGCCGCACAGCAGCGGCAGCAGGAGCGGCAGGAGGGCGGAGCGGATGGACATGGGGAACACGGGGGGGCCGTCAGGCGAAGTCGTAGCTGAAGTTGCCGTCGGACACGCCCACGCGCACGCCGCCGATCGGCTTGCCTTCCATCATCCGGTTCAGGAACTCGCGGCTGATGTCCGGCAGCATGGTGTTGGTCAGGATGGCGTCGATCATCCGGCCGCCCGACTCGCTCTCGGTGCAGCGGCTGACCACCAGCCTGACCACGTCGTCGCCGACCTCGAACGGAATCTTGTAGCGCGCCTCGACGCGCTTCTTGATGCGCCCGAGCTGCAGCCGCACGATGGCGCCCAGCATCTCGTCGGACAGCGGGTAGTAGGGAATGGCGACCAGCCGCCCCAGCAGCGCCGGCGGGAAGATCTTCAGCAGCGGCTCGCGCAGCGCCTTGGCCATGCCCTCGGGGTCGGGCAGCAGCTCCGGGTCCTTGCACATGCTGGCGATCAGCTCGGTGCCGGCGTTGGTGGTCAGCAGGATCAGCGTGTTCTTGAAGTCGATGGTGCGGCCCTCGCCGTCCTCCATGAAGCCCTTGTCGAAGACCTGGAAGAACAGCTCGTGCACGTCGGGGTGTGCCTTTTCCACCTCGTCGAGCAGCACCACGCTGTAGGGCTTGCGGCGCACCGCCTCGGTCAGCACGCCGCCCTCGCCGTAGCCCACGTAGCCGGGGGGCGCGCCCTTGAGCGAGCTGACGGTGTGCGCCTCCTGGTACTCGCTCATGTTGATGACGATCAGGTTCTGCTCGCCGCCGTACAGCGCCTCGGCCAGCGCCAGTGCGGTCTCAGTCTTGCCCACGCCCGAGGTGCCGGCCAGCATGAACACGCCGATCGGCTTGCTGGGGTTGTCCAGCCCCGCGCGCGAGGTCTGGATGCGCTTGGCGATCATCTCCATCGCGTGGTCCTGGCCGATCACGCGCTGCGCCAGCAGCTGCGGCAGCTTGAGCACGGTGTCGATCTCGTTGCGCTGCATGCGGCCCACGGGGATGCCGGTCCAGTCGCCCACCACCGAGGCCACGGCCTGGTAGTCCACCGTGGGCAGGATCAGCGGCGATTCGCCCTGCAGCGCGCTCAGCTCGGCCTGCACCTGCTGCAGCCGCGCCAGCGCGGCCTCGCGCTCGGCCTGGGCGGCGGCATCGACCGCCGGCGGCGCCTCGGTGGCGGCCTGCGCCTCCAGCGTGCTGCCTGTGCCCTCGACCGGCTGCGTGCCGCCGGCGCCGCCGCGCAGGGTGGAGCGCAGCGCCAGCAGTTCGTCCACCAGCGCCTTCTCCTGGCCCCAGCGCGCCTCCAGGTTGCCCAGGCGGTCGCGTTCGGCGGCCAGGTCGGCGGTGACCGCCTGCTCGCGCTCGGCCACGTCGATGCCGATGGCCTTCTCGCGGCCGATGATCTGCTGCTCGGTCTCCAATGACTCGATGCGCTTGCGGCTGTCGTCCACCTCGGCCGGCGTGGCGTGCAGGCTCACGGCCACGCGCGCGCAGGCGGTGTCGAGCAGGCTCACGCTCTTGTCGGGCAGTTGGCGCGCCGGGATGTAGCGGTGGCTGAGCTTGACCGCGGCCTCCAGCGCCTCGTCGAGGATCTGCACCTGATGGTGCTTTTCCATGGTGCTGGCCACGCCGCGCATCATCAGGATGGCCTTGCGCTCGTCGGGCTCGTCCACCTGCACGTTCTGGAAGCGGCGGGTCAGCGCCGGGTCCTTCTCGATGTACTTCTTGTACTCGGCCCAGGTGGTGGCGCCCACGGTGCGCAGGGTGCCGCGCGCCAGCGCCGGCTTGAGCAGGTTGGCGGCGTCGCCGGTGCCGGCCTGGCCGCCCGCGCCCACCAGCGTGTGGGTTTCGTCGACGAACAGGATGATGGGCTTCTCGCTGGCCTGCACTTCCTCGATCACCGAGCGCAGGCGCTGCTCGAACTCGCCCTTCATGCTGGCGCCGGCCTGCAGCAGGCCCACGTCCAGCGTCAGCAGCTTCACGTCCTTGAGCGCCGGCGGCACGTCGCCGCGCGCGATGCGCTGGGCGAAGCCTTCCACCACCGCCGTCTTGCCCACGCCGGCCTCGCCCACCAGGATGGGGTTGTTCTGGCGGCGGCGCATCAGGATGTCGACCACCTGGCGGATCTCGTCGTCGCGGCCGACGATCGGGTCCATCTTGCCGCTCCTGGCCTGCTCGGTGAGGTCGGTGGTGAACTTCTTGAGCGCGTCGCCCTTGCCCATGGCGGCCGGCGCCATGGCGCCGGTCTCGTCGCCGACATCGCCGCTGCCCATGCCGGTGCCGTCCTGCGCGCGCATCCGGCCTTCGGCCGAGGCGTCGCAGATCTTCGCGAAGTTCTCGGCCAGGTCCTCGACCTTGATCTTCTCGAACTGCTTCGATATCTGCAGCAGCGGGTTGCGCAGGCTCGGCGTCTTGAGCATGCCGACCACGATGTAGCCGGTGCGCACCTGCGCCTCGCCGAACTGCAGCGTGGCGTAGGTCCAGGCGCGCTCGATGGCGTTCTCGATGTGCGGCGAGAAGTCGCTGATGGCGGTGGCGCCGCGCGGCAGGCGGTCCAGCGCGGCCGTCACGTCCTTGGCCAGCACCGAGATGTCCAGGCCGTAGTGCTGGACGATGCGGTGCAGGTCGCTTTCCTGGTTCTGCAGCAGCTGCGCGAGCCAGTGCTCCAACTCCACGTAGGGGTTGCCGCGCATCTTGCAGAAGACGGTGGCGCCCTCGATGGCCTTGTAGGCCAGGGGGTTCAACTTGCCGAACAGGGCGGTGCGGCTGATTTCACTCATCGGACTCTCCAGACGAAGGACGAACGGCCCCCGGGGTTTTTGGAAGAACGGCCTTGGGTCATGCCAGGGCTCCCTGGTCGCCGGCGAGGCGCAGGTCGGCCGCGTCGCGCGTGCGCGGCCGGCTGCCCAGCCACGACACCCAGCCCAGCCGCGGCGCGTTGCCGCCCAGGCCGGCCTGCGGCGCGCCCAGGCGGGTGGGCGGCACCTCTTCGCGGCGCAGCACGAGCTGCGCGTCCCACTCCAGCTCGTCGCCCAGCAACTGCCGCATCCAGCCGCGCAGCGCCGGGCGTGCTCGCCCGACGGGCAGGAAGTCGCGGTACTGCGCCAGCGTGAGCGGCCCCAGGTGCAGGCGCACCTTGTGCTGGCGGTCCCACACCTGGCGGCCCATCACCGCGCCCAGGCCCAGCGTGCGCGAGGCGGCGTTGGCGTTGCTGGCGCCCAGGCGCGTCAGCTCGCCGCCGGGCAGGCGCATCCAGTGGCCGACCCAGCGCTCCAGCCGCGCCGGCACGCCGAAGTAGGCGCCGACCACGGCCTCGACGCTTTCACGGTTGTGCACGCGCCGCGCCAGCCAGCCGGAGAAGTGCAGCCGCGCGTCGTCGTGCACCGCGTCGCGCTGCTGGCGCGCCGGGCCGCCGATGCCGACGAAGGCGCCGATCTGCCGGCGGAAGATGTCCTCGCCCGGCCGGTCCATGCCGGTGACGGGCCGCGCCTGCGCCCAGGCGCGGTAGAACTGCAGCGAGAAGCGGTGGCAGAAGCTGTCGAGGAAGGCCAGCCAGGTCGGATCGCCATGGTTGAGCGCGCGCTCGCGGATGAAGTCCGACAGGTGGATGGGCAGCGGCCCGTTGGGGCCGATGTAGCCGAAGAAGTGCTGGCGCAGGCGGGGCGGGCCGTCGCCGCTGCCGGGCTCGAAGCGGCCGACGCCGGCCGGCGCGAAGGACAGCGAGGGCTCGTGGCCGACGCGCACGCCCTCGGCCGACGGGCGCAGCGCCCGGCCCCAGCGCGGCAGGGAGGGCGCCAGGCACTCCAGCCGCCGCATCACGGCGAAGTAGTCGTAGGCCCAGGCCTGCGGCGCGCGCTCGGCCAGCCAGCCGGCCAGCGCGGCGCGCTCGGCCGGCGCGCCCTGATCCGGGGGCGGCGCGGCGTTCACAGGATCTGGCGGGTTCCGCACAGCGGCCTCCATCGCATCTGCTCGCCCTTGCCGGCGGTGCGCAGCACGGTCTCGACGAAATGGTTGACCTCCACGTGCCGCGCCAGGAAGCGCGACATCACGGCGCCGAAGAGGAAGGCGCTGTGGCCGTGGAAGGCGGACGGGTCCACCTCGAGCGTGACCTCCAGCCCACGGCCGAAGGCGATCGGCCCGGGCAGCGGCAGCCGCCGCACCAGCGGCCGGCTCTTCACCGACAGCAGGCCGCGCACCTGGCCCTGGCGCACGTCGTCGGCGTGCACGGCGTAGAGCATCAGCATCTCGCGCAGCGCCGCGGCGCCCTGGGCCGGCGTGCTGTCGGCCAGCGAGAGGTAGTTCAGCGCCAGGTGGTCGATGACGCGCCAGCCCAGCCCCTGCTGCACCACCGGCGAGACCGGCCGCGAGGGCCCGCGCACCATGCGGATGCGCTGGACCGGGAAGGAGTCGACGCAGTCGAAGTCGTTCTCGCGGCCCACCGGCAGCAGCAGCGGCAGGTCGCGGTTGGTCACCAGCGCGGTCGAGGCGATCTGGCGCAGCTGCGCGGAGAACGGCGCCTGCTGCGGGTCGACCACCTGCAGGTACAGCTCGGAGCCGATGTGGCTGCTGCGGTGCCCTTCGGCGCGCTGGCGCACCGACAGCATGCGCGGCTCGCGGGTGGTGGTGTAGTAGGCCGGGTGCGCCTCGCGGCTGTCGTGGTAGGCGGCGTAGAAGGGGCGGAACACCTGCTCCAGCGCGCCCTCTCCGGCCGTGCCCGGCGCGCCGTGGCCCACCACCTCGGTCAGCGAGTGGATCTCGAAGTCCTGCGGCCGCGTGCGGTCGGCCAGCAGGTGGAACTGGCTCACGCCCTCGCCCACGGTGACGCGGTCCAGCCGCTTGGGGAACAGGTTGACCACCGGCACGCAGTGCAGCTGCACGCTGTCGGTGCCCACCAGCTTCTCCAGCACCGCGTCGCCGCGCGAGAACAGCAGCACCAGCTCGATCTCGTCCACCGCCCGCTGCGCCAGCGCCGGCGCCAGGCCGCCGATGCGCGCGAAGCGGAAGGCTTCGGGGAAGGCGAAGTACTCCTGCACCAGCCGGAAGCCCGAGAAGCCGGTGGCGGTGGGCGGCAGCAGCGATTCGCCGTCGGCGAAGCCCACCTCCTCGATCACGCTGCCCGGCAGCGTGGTGACAGGCGCGGTCGCCTCGGTGCCGCGCACCAGCACGCCGATGGGCTGGCCGAGCACGCACTCGTGCAGCTGCCAGGCCACGTCGTCGGCGCCGCCGAAGTACAGCTGCAGCGCATCCAGCGCGATCTTGTCGAACGTGAGGCCCGCGCTGGCCTTCAGGCCGATGCGCAGGCCGCCGCGGATGTCGCGCGCGCGTGTGTGCTGGGCCAGCGGCAGGTCGGGTGCGTAGGTGAAGTACTGGGCGCGGGTGATCTGCAGCGGCCACACGCGCAGCGGGTGCGCGGTGCGGAACTCGCAGTGCGTGTTCTGCCCCGTCGCCTGCCGCGCGCGCAGCGCGCTGCCGCGCGGCAGCACCGGCCCCTGCGCGAGGTTGGCGTCCTGCAGGTCCGGCGCGAAGGCGCACACGCCGCAGGAGGGGGTGGGCGCCAGGAAGTGCGGGTAGACGATGTCCAGCAGGTGCCCGGTGAAGCGCGGGTACTCGGCGTCGAGCTTGAGGCCGACGCGCGCGGCCAGGAAGGCGGTGGCCTCGATCAGCCGCTCCACGTACGGGTCGGCCACCTCCTGGCCCTCGATGCCCAGGCGGCGTGCGATCTTGGGGAAGGCGCGCGCGAACTCCGCGGTGTTCTCGCGGAAGTAGCGCAGTTCCTGTTCGTACAGGGTGAGCAGGCGCGGGTCCATGGCTCGACGGCCCGTGTCAGCGGGCGCCGGGGTTGGACACGTCCTCGACTTCGATGCGGCCTTCTTCCAGGTCGATGCGGCTGCGCATGAGGAACTCCAGCGGCACCGGCTGCGCCCAGAGCATGCCGCGGATGGTCAGGCCGATGCGGTTGTGGGAGTCCAGGGCCGAGCCTTCCATGACGAGTTCAACTTCGAGTGTGCGGGGCAGGATGCGCGGCTCGAACTGCACGATGGCGTTCTTCAGAGCCTGTTCCATGCTGACACGCTGGATGGAGGAGGTGAACTGGCCGGACAGCATAGGCAATCCGTAGTTGAGGACCGAGCGCGCCGCCTGCGGATGGCGCCGCTCGTCCAGCCCCGGGGCGGTGGCGTTGAACAGCCAGTTGAGGTCGCGCAGCACGGCCTGGCGCAGGGCCTGGCGCGTCAGGGTGCGCTTGTCGTCGCTTTCGCGCTGCTGGTCGGGGGCATGGTCGACCAGGCGGTCCAGCAGCGAGGGCTGCAGCCGCTCCTGGACGGACAGGTCAGCCATGATCCGGGGCGTCGCCCGCGGCCGCCGGTGCCGGATGATCGAAGTCGATCTGGCGCACGTCCATCAGCGCATGCTCGCCGGCGTCACTGCTCAGCAGGCGCTGGCCCAGGCCGCACCAGACCTCGGGCGCCATCTCGCGCCATTCGGTGCGGCGCGCCAGCTGCAGGGCGCCGTCGCCGCTGGCCTCGGTGCCTTCGTAGCGGGTGGGGATCAGCGCCAGCGCCTCGCCGCCGTTCTCGAACAGCAGGTGCGCGGGCATCCACACGGCGTCGCGCAGGTCTTCCGGCGGTTCGATCTTGACCTGCGCCAGCCGCGCGAAGGGCACCCAGTAGTAGCGGCCGTTGATGTAGGCCTCCAGCACCGGGCCCAGGCGCATGTCGGCGTCGGCCAGCCATTCGAAGGCGGTGTCGTCGATGCGGCCGGCGACGGCCGGGGCCTCGTCGAAGGCACGCGCGCGCAGCTGCTCGGCCGCCTGCGCGTCGCCGGCGCCGCGCCGCAGCAGCGACTCGATCAGGAGCGCCAGCCACTGGTCGGGCTGGCCGAAGACCATGGGCGTGCGCTTGCCGGCGAAGACCTCGGCGCGCAGGCCCTCGCAGCGGATCGCCTCGCCGTAGACCTGCTTCATCGGCACGGCCAGGGCGTCGAGCTCGGCCGCCACGCTGAGCTGGTTGAGCGCGCGCTCCCACTGGCCCAGCACGCACAGCAGCTGCGCCATGAAGACGCGCAGCCGGCTGTCGCCGGGTTTGGCGCGGATCTCCTCGGAGAGGGCCTTCAAGGCGCCGGCAGGGTCGGCGCTACGCAGCAGGTCGGCGGAGGTCGTGCTCATGGTGTGCCTGTCTTTGTCGCATGCTTTGGCGGTGCTGTGCATCGGCCGCATCGCATAGCACCTCGGGCCGGGACGGAGCGCCGTCCGCGCGCCGTTCAACTGCCGAAGCTGCAGGTGCGCACGGCGCCGCGCAGGCCGCTCTTGACCTGCGGCGCCGAGGCGAGCACCAGCGTGCGGTACTGGAAGCTCAGCACCTCGCACGGCCGGCCCAGCGCGCCGCCGCTGAGCAGGCAGTGCTGGTCCAGCCGCGCCTGCTTGAGGGTGATCTCCAGCGTGGGCTGCTCCTCGG
>NZ_JBIQNC010000023.1:0-36427 GCF_044462705.1 Xenophilus sp. | reverse complement strand
GGGCGCCAGCGGCTCCTGCGATTCGCCCTTGTCGTCCAGCGCGATGAAGGCCAGGCCGGTGACGCCCTGGTAGCTCAGGGTGGCGAAGGTGGACCTGGTGAGCGGCACGCGCTCGTCGATGGCCATGCGCACGCGCACGTTGCCCTTGTGCTCCGGGTCGAAGTCGATGCTGGTGACCTTGCCCACCGCGATGCCGCGGTAGCGCACCGCCGCCTGCGGCTGCAGGCCGCTCACCGCGTCGCGCGTGGACAGCTCGTAGGTGTTGCGCACGGTGTCGTCGCGCGTGAACCAGAGCACCAGCGCGACGAGCACGGCCACCAGGCCGAGCACGAAGGCGCCGGCGGCCAGGGCATGGGACTTGTTTTCCATGGGCTTGGCTTCCTTTCAGGGCGTCTCGGTGGTGTGGTCCTGCAGCGCGAGCAGTGCGCGCCGGCCGCGGCCGCCGAGAAAGTAGTCGTGGATGAAGGGATGGTCGAAGGCGATCACTTCCTGCGCGGTGCCGGCGACGATGACCTTGCGGTCGGCCAGCACGGCGATGCGCGTCGACAGGTCGAGCAGCGTGTCCAGGTCGTGCGTGACCATCACCACCGTCAGGCCCAGCTCGCGGTGCAGGCCGCGCAGCAGGTCGCAGAAGCTGTCCGAGGCGGCCGGGTCCAGGCCGGCGGTGGGCTCGTCCAGCAGCAAGAGGGGCGGGTCCATGATGAGGGCGCGCGCCAGGGCCACGCGCTTGATCATGCCGCCCGAGAGGTCGGCCGGCATCTTGTTCGCGTGCTCGGGCGCCAGGCCCACCATCTGCAGCTTGACCAGCGCGGCGTCGCGGATCAGCTCCTCGGGCAGCAGCTTCAGCTCGCGCAGCGGCAGGGCGATGTTGTCGAGCACGTTGAAGGCGGAGAACAGCGCGCCGTGCTGGAACAGCATGCCCACCACCGCCGCGCCCTTGGCGCTGAGTTCGGCCGGCGCGCGGCCGAGCACGCGCACCTCGCCGCGGGTGGGCTTCTGCAGGCCCAGGATCTGGCGCAGCAGCACCGTCTTGCCGGTGCCCGAGCCGCCGACCAGCGAGAGGATCTCGCCGCGCTCGATGGTGAGCTCGAGGTCCTGGTGCACCACCTGCTCGCCGCCGTCGTTCTGGAACACCGTCCACAGCCCGTGGATCTCGACCACGCTGGCATGGTTGTCGCCGAGGGATTGCCAGGCAGAGACGCTCATCGCCGGCCCTAGAAGCGAAAGCCGATGCCGCGGAACAGCACGGCGAACAGGGCGTCGACCAGGATCACCATGGTGATCGAGCTGACGACGGATGAGGTGGTGCCGCGCCCCAGGCTCTCGGTGTTGGGCTTGACGCGCATGCCGTAGTAGCAGGCGATGAGCGCGATGAGCACGCCGAACACCACCGACTTGGCGCAGGCCAGCACGATGTTGCTGAAGGGCACCGCGCGCGGCAGCTGCCGGAAGAAGAACTCGGGCGAGATGTCCAGCGACATCTGCGCCGCCAGCATGCCGCCGGCCAGCGCCGCGATCGAGGTCCACAGGCTGATCAGCGGCATGGCGATGGCCAGCGCGATCACGCGCGGCATCACCAGGCGGAAGCCGTGCGGGATGCCCATGACGCGCATGGCGTCCAGCTCCTCCGTCACGCGCATCACGCCGATCTGCGCGGTGATGGCCGAGCCCGAACGCCCGGCGATCAGCACCGCCGCCAGCACCGGCCCCAGCTCGCGGATCAGCGACAGGCCGAGGATGTTGACGACGAAGGACTCCGCGCCGTAGCTGCGCAGCTGGTTGGAGATCAGGTAGGCCAGCACGATGCCGATGAGCGCGCCCACCAGCGCGGTGATGGGCAGCGCGGTGGCGCCGGTCTGGTAGAGGTGGCCGGAGATGTCGCGCCAGGGCGCGCGGTGCGGCGCGCGCAGCAGCGTCAGCAGGTCCAGCGCGAGCTGGCCCAGCAGCGCGGTGCCTTCCTTGCCCACGCGCCACAGCACCGGCCCCTTGGCCAGGTGGCGGTGCAGGCTGTCCCAGAAGCCGGGCGCCGCCTCCTGCGGCGGCCGCGCGCCGAAGCGCTCCACCTGGTCGAGCACCGCCTTCTGCGATTCGGTGAGTTCGATCTGCGCCGGCCAGGCGCGGCCCCAGTGGTTCCACAGCAGCTGGGCGCCGATGTGGTCGAGCTGCTCGATGCCGCGCAGGTCCCAGGCGCCGCCGGCGCCGGCGTCGTCGAGCTGGCGCTCCAGCGCCTCCCACTGCCGGCGCGAGGAGAAGGCCAGCGCCGTCCAGCGCCCGCGCGGCATCCACGGGCCCGGGCCTCCGGCCTGGGCGCGTTCGACGCGCGGGGACGCGTCGTCGGGAGATCGCCGGGGCGCGGTGGAAGACATGGACGCGGATCGGGCTGTCTGACCTGAGGCTGAACAGCCGGTGATGCTAACCGCTGGCTCCCGCCGCCCGCGCCAGGCACGGCGCCGGGCGACAGGCGGCCGCGCCCTTCACTGACGTCCGCCCTCGGCCCGCGGCCCGAAACCGCCGGCGAAGGCCTCGCGCAGCCAGGCGACGAAGACGCTCACCGCCCGCGGCACGTGCGGCGCGTACGGCCGGATGGCGAACAGGTGCTCGCCGAAGGCGCCGACCGGCTCCCAGCCGGGCAGCACCTCCACCAGCCGGCCGGACTGCAGCGGCGCCTGGGCGCTGAAGTCGGGCAGCAGTGCGATGCCCAGGCCGCCCAGCGCCGCGTCGCGCAGCGCCTCGCTGTTGTTGGCGGCGAAGGGGCCGGCCACCGGCACGGTGATGCGCGGCGGCTCGGCCCTTTCGCGCCCGCGCGGCGCGGCGCGCTGGCGGAAATGCCAGGCCGGCGTCTCGCGGGCGCGCGGGTAGTGCAGGCAGTCGTGCGACGGCAGTTCCTGCGGGCGCTGCGGCGCGCCGCGCCGGCGCAGGTAGGCGCGGCTGGCCACCAGCACGCTGCGCGTGGCGCACAGCGTCCAGGCGACGTGCGTGTCGGGCGGCGCGGCGGTGTGGCGCACGGCCAGGTCGAAGCCTTCGGTGGCCAGCGAGACGAGGCGGTCCGACAGCTCCAGCTCCAGCCGCACCTCGGGGTGCGCGCGCAGGAAGTCCGGCAGCCGCGGCACCAGTTGCTGGCGCGCCAGGGCCACCGGCGCGCTCACCCGCAGCAGGCCGCGCGGCAGCTCGGCCAGGTCGCGCACGCCGGCGAAGCTCTGGGCGATGGCGTCGAAGGAGGTGCGCGTGCCGTCCGCCAGCCGCTGGCCGGCCTCGGTGAGCCGCACGCTGCGGGTGGTGCGCAGCACCAGCGGCACGCCGGCCTCGCGCTCCAGCTCGGCGATGCGCTGGCTCATGCCGGCCTTGCTCACGCCCAGCCGGCGCGCCGCCGCGGTGAAGCTGCCCTGCTGCGCCAGCACCGTCAGCCAGTGCAGGTGGGTCCACAGGCTCTCGATCTTTTGGCGTTCCATCGAATGATTGTTCACTACAGCAAACAATCAGTTCAAGCGCAGGCGGCTAGGCAGGCTCCGGAGGCGGTCCTAGACTGGCCGCAACCCCCCTTCTTCCCCTTTTCCGGAGACCGCGCATGAAGAACAGCATCGCCGCCATCGACCACTACATCCAGGGCCGCCTCGTGGCCAACGCCTCGGGCCGCGCACAGGACGTGACCAACCCCGCCACCGGCGCCGTCACCGGCCGCGCCGGGCTGGCCGGCGCCGACCAGGTGGGCGCCGCCGTGGCCGCCGCGCAGGCCGCCTTCCCGGCCTGGGCCGACACGCCGCCGGTGCGCCGCGCGCGGGTGATGTTCCGGTTCCTCGAGCTGCTGAACCAGCACCGCGACGAGCTGGCCCACCTGATCACCGCCGAACACGGCAAGGTGTTCACCGACGCGCAGGGCGAGGTCACGCGCGGCATCGAGGTGGTGGAGTTCGCCTGCGGCATCCCGCAACTGCTCAAGGGCGACCACACCGAGCAGGTCTCCACCGGCATCGACAACTGGACGATCCGCCAGCCGCTGGGCGTGGTGGCGGGCATCACGCCCTTCAACTTCCCGGTGATGGTGCCGATGTGGATGTTCCCGGTGGCCATCGCCGCGGGCAACACCTTCGTGCTCAAGCCCAGCCCGATCGACCCCAGCCCCTCGCTGCGCATCGCCGAGCTGCTGAAGGAGGCCGGCCTGCCCGACGGCGTGTTCAACGTGGTGCAGGGCGACAAGGCGGCCGTCGACGCGCTGCTGGAGCACCCCGACGTCAAGGCCGTCAGCTTCGTCGGCTCCACGCCCATCGCCAACTACATCTACGAGACGGGCGCGCGCCACGGCAAGCGCGTGCAGGCCCTGGGCGGCGCCAAGAACCACATGGTGGTGATGCCCGATGCCGACATCGACCAGGCGGTCGATGCGCTGATCGGCGCCGGCTACGGCTCGGCCGGCGAGCGCTGCATGGCGATCAGCGTCGCGGTGCTGGTGGGCGACGCGGCCGACCGGATCATTCCCAAGCTGGTCGAGCGCGCGAAGACGCTGAAGGTGTTCGACGGCGAGAACCTGGCGGCCGAGATGGGCCCCATCGTCACGAAGGCCGCGCACGAGCGCATCAGCGGCTACATCGCGCTGGGCGAGCAGGAAGGCGCGAAGCTGCTAGTCGACGGCCGCGGCTTCGACGGCAGCCGCGCCGGCGAAGGCTGCGACGGGGGCTTCTGGATGGGCGGCACGCTGTTCGACCACGTCACGCCCGACATGCGCATCTACAAGGAAGAGATCTTCGGCCCCGTGCTCGGCTGCGTGCGCGTGAAGGACCTGAAGGAGGCAGTGGACCTCATCAACGCCCACGAGTTCGGCAACGGCGTGGCCTGCTTCACCCGCGACGGCAACGTGGCGCGCGAGTTCGGCCGCCGCATCCAGGTGGGCATGGTCGGCATCAACGTGCCGATCCCGGTGCCGATGGCCTGGCACGGCTTCGGCGGCTGGAAGCGCAGCCTGTTCGGCGACATGCACGCCTACGGCGAGGAAGGCGTGCGCTTCTACACCAAGCAGAAGTCGATCATGCAACGCTGGCCCGAGAGCATCGGCAAGGGCGCCGAGTTCGTGATGCCGACGGCGAAGTAAGCTCACCCCCGGCCTGCGCGGACTTCGTTCCGCTCCGGCAACCCCCTGCAAGGGGGCGCTCCCTGCGGCCCGGCAGAGCCGGTTCCGCGGGAGCCCTGGCATCAGCACCGGCGCGTGCGGCGGCGGGTACGAGAACGAGAAGAGACCGGAGACAGGCCTTGAGCGACACCACCTTCGACTACATCGTCATCGGCGCCGGCACCGCCGGCGCGCTGATGGCCAACCGGCTGAGCGCGGACAAGGGGCGGCGCGTGCTGCTCATCGAGGCCGGGCGCAAGGACGACTACCACTGGATCCACATCCCGGTGGGGTACCTCTACTGCATCGGCAACCCGCGCACCGACTGGCTCTACCAGACCGAGCCCGACGCGGGCCTGAACGGCCGCGTACTGCGCTACCCGCGCGGCAAGACGCTGGGCGGCTGCTCCAGCATCAACGGCATGATCTACATGCGCGGCCAGTCGCGCGACTACGACGGCTGGGCCGAGCTCACCGGCGACGACGCCTGGCGCTGGGAGAACGTGCTGCCCGCCTTCAGGCAGCACGAGGACCACTACCTGGGCGACGCCGCCGAGGCCGCGCGGCGCGATGCGGACTTCGATCGCTTCCACGGCCACGGCGGCGAGTGGCGCGTGGAGCGCCAGCGGCTGCGCTGGGACATCCTCGACGCCTTCGCCGAGGCGGCGGTGCAGGCCGGCATCCCGCACACCGCCGACTTCAACCGCGGCAGCAACGAGGGCGTGGGCTACTTCCAGGTCAACCAGAAGGCCGGCTGGCGCTGGAACACGGCCAAGGCCTTCCTGCGGCCCATCTGCTACGGACGGCCGAACTTCGAGCTGTGGACGGGCGCGCAGGTCACACGGCTGGTGGTCGAGGCGCAGCCCGACGGCCCGCCGCGCTGCACCGGCGTGCAGGTGTGGAACGGCAGCGAGCTGGTCACGGCCAGCGCCACGCGCGAGGTGCTGCTGTGCGCAGGCAGCATCGGCTCGCCGCAGCTGCTGCAGCTCTCGGGCATCGGGCCGGGCGATCTGCTGCAGCAGCACGGCATCCCGGTGGTGGCCGACCTGCCCGGCGTGGGCGCCAACCTGCAGGACCACCTGCAGATCCGCGCCGTGTTCAAGATCGACGGCGCGCCCACGCTCAACGTGCTGGCCTCTTCGCTGTTCGGCAAGGCGCGCATCGGGCTGGAGTACGTCCTGCGCCGCAGCGGGCCGATGAGCATGGCGCCCTCGCAGCTCGGCGCCTTCACCCGCAGCGCGCCCGAGCACGCCTGGCCCAACATCCAGTACCACGTGCAGCCGCTCTCGCTCGATGCCTTCGGCGACCCGCTGCACAGCTTCCCGGCCTTCACCGCCAGCGTGTGCAACCTCAACCCGACCAGCCGCGGCTCGGTGCGCATCAAGAGCCCGCGCTTCGAGGACGCCCCCGCCATCGCGCCGTGCTATCTCTCCACCGATGCGGACCGCAAGGTGGCGGCCGACTCGCTGCGCGTGACGCGCCGCATCGCCGCCCAGCCCGCGCTGGCCAAATACCGGCCGCAGGAGTGGAAGCCCGGCCCGCAGTACGAGACCGACGAGGACCTGGCCCGCCTGGCCGGCGACATCGCCACCACCATCTTCCACCCGGTGGGCACGGCGAAAATGGGCGCGGCCGGCGACCCGATGGCCGTGCTCGACGCCCGCCTGCGCGTGCGCGGCGTGCAGGGCCTGCGCGTGGTGGACGCCAGCGCCATGCCCACCATCACCAGCGGCAACACCAACAGCCCCACGCTGATGATGGCCGAGAAGGCCGCCGCCTGGGTGCGGGCCGACGCCGCCGCCGGCGGCTGACTCGCACCCTTCCGGGGAGGGCCGCTCACATCCGGTCACATTTCTGCAGCGGGTTATTCCCGATGCACTGGGACGGTGCACCCCCTAAAGTCGCCGCACTCGCCAACGGGCCCTGCCTCGTTGCTCTGCGAGGGACCGAGGAGACAAACCGCCCGACCCCAGAACAAGATCATTCAAGGTGCCCGCCCATGAGGCACCCATCGTTTTTCAAAGCGCCGCCGGTCGGCGCTTTTCTTTTTTCCGCACCCGCAACGGGATGCACCGGCGGAGACAATGCCCGGATGGAAGGATGGTGGCTGGGGCTGGCCTCGCTGTTCGCGGGCTTCGTGGATTCGATCGTGGGCGGCGGCGGCCTCGTGCTGGTGCCGGTGCTGTTCGCCACCTTCCCGGGTGCACCGGCAGCGACCCTCCTGGGCACCAACAAGAGCGCCTCGGTCTGGGGCACGGCGGCGGCCGGCGCCCAGTTCGCGCGGCGCGTGCGCCTGCGCTGGCCGGCGTTGGGGGCGGGCATCGGGGCCGCCTTCGCCGGCGCGCTGGCCGGGGCCTGGACGGTGTCGCTGGTCTCGCCGGCGGCGCTGCGCAAGCTGCTGCCCTTCATCCTGCTGGGGCTGCTGCTGTACACGCTGGCGCGCAAGGACCTGGGGCGCGAGCATGCGCCGCGCCTGGCCGGCCGGGCGGAGATCGGGGCCACCGCCGCCATCGGCGCGCTGATCGGCTTCTACGACGGCTTCTTCGGCCCCGGCACCGGCAGCTTCTTCATCTTCCTGTTCGTGCGCTGGCTGGGCTACGACTTCCTGAACGCCTCGGCCTCGGCCAAGCTGCTGAACACGACCACCAACGCCGGCGCGCTGCTGCTGTTCGCGCTGAAGGGGCACGTGTGGTGGCACTACGGCCTGCTGATGGCCGTGGCCAACGTGGCCGGCAGCATCCTGGGCGCGCGGGTCGCGCTGCGCCACGGCGCGGGCTTCGTGCGCAAGGTGTTCATCGGGGTGGTGGGCGCGCTGATCCTGCGCACCGGCTACGACGCCTTCCTGCGCGGCTAGGCCGCGTCAGGGCGCGGTGCTGGCGCCGCCGGCGGTCGGCGGCCACGGCATCTGGCTGGCCACCAGCGGCTTGCCGATGGGCGCGGAGGCCTTGCCGATGCGCACGGCGGCCATGTCCTGCTCATTGGGGTACTGGTCGGCCAGCCAGTAGTCGAACACCCGCCGCACGATGGGCGCCGCATGGGCGGCGCCGAAGCCGGCGTTCTCCACGATCACCGCGACGGCGATGCGCGGGTCCTCGGCCGGCGCGAAGGCGGCGAACAGCGAGTGGTCGCGCTGGTGCTCCTCCAGCGCCTTGGCGTTGTACCTCACGCCCTGGCCCAGCGAGACGGCCTGCGCCGTGCCGGTCTTGCCGGCCGAGGTGTAGGCGGCGCCGGCGAACACGCGCGTGCCGGTGCCGCCCTTGTTCACCGCCACCAGGCCGGTGCGCACGACATCCACGTTCTTCTTCTGGTAGCCCAGGTCCTCGCCGGGCGGCTGCGGCACCAGGTCGACCTGGCCGGTGACGGTGTTCTTGATGGCCCGCACCAGGTGCGGCCGGTAGCGGGTGCCGCCGTTGGCCAGCGTGGCCTCGGCCAGCGCGAGCTGCAGCATGGTGAAGTTGTTGTAGCCCTGCCCGATGCCCAGCGACACGGTCTCGCCCGCGTACCACTTCTTCAGCTCGGGGCGCTTGTAGTTGTTGCGCTTCCACTCGGTGCTGGGCAGCACGCCGCGCACCTCGCCGCCCAGGTCGATGCCGGTGACCTGCCCGAAGCCCAGCGGCTTCATGAAGTCGTGGATCGCGTCCACGCCCATCTCCACCGCCAGCGAATAGAAATAGGTGTTGCTCGAATACTGGATGGCGCGGACCATGTCCACGCCGCCCAGCCCGCCCTCGTGGCTGCGGAAGGTGTGGCCGCCGTAGGTGAAATAGCCAGGGTCGTTCACCACCACGTTGGGCGCGCGCTTGCCCAGCTGCAGCGCGGCCAGCGCCATGAAGGGCTTGTAGGTGGAGCCGGGCGGGTAGGTGCCGCGCAGCGCGCGGTTGAGCAGCGGCTTGTCGATCGACTCGTTGAGCGCCTGCCAGCTCTCGGTGTCGATGCCCTCGACGAAGAGGTTGGGGTCGAAGGTGGGCTTGGAGACGAAGGCCAGCACCTCGCCCGTGCGCGGGTCCAGCGCCACCAGCGCGCCGCGGCGCTCGCCGAACATGTCCTCCACCAGCTTCTGCAGCTTGATGTCGAGCGTGAGCATGACGGTGTCGCCCGGCGTGGCGGGGTGGCTGGCGAGGCGGCGCACGGCGCGCCCGCCGGCGGAGGTCTCCATCTGCTCCACCCCCGTCTGGCCGTGCAGCACCTTCTCGTAGCTCTGCTCGATGCCCAGCTTGCCGATGTAGTCGGTGCCCTTGTAGTTGGCCTGGTCCTCCTCGGGCCAGTCCTCCATGGCAGCCTTCTCGCGCTGGTTGATGCGGCCGATGTAGCCCAGCACGTGGCTGGCCAACTCGCCCTGCGGATAGTTGCGGAACAGGCGCGCCTTGATCTCCACGCCGGGGAAGCGGTAGCGCTGCGCGGCGAAGCGGGCCACCTCCTCGTCGGTCAGGCGGGTGCGGATGGGGATGGAATCGAAGCTGCGCGAGTCCTCGCGCAGGCGCTTGAAGCGGCGCCGGTCGCGCGGCTGGATGTCGACGATCTGCGCCAGCTCGTCGAGCGTCGCCTCCAGGTCCTGCACCTTCGACGGCGTGATCTCCAGGGTGTAGGCCGAGTAGTTGGAGGCCAGCACGATGCCGTTGCGGTCGAGGATGAGGCCGCGGTTGGGCACCACCGGCACCACCGCCGTGCGGTTGCTCTCGGCCTGCGCGGCGAGGTCGTCGTGGCGGGTGACCTGCAGGTAGAACAGGCGCATCCCCAGCAGCGAGAACGCCGCCAGCACCGCCAGCGAAATGACCAGCACGCGCCGCCGGAAGCGGGCGAGGTCGGCGGCGACGTTGCGGATCTCGGTCATGCGCGGGGGCGCTGCGGCGTCTACAGGGGGCGATTGTCGTCGCGCTCGGGCGCGCGGCGCTGCGGTGCCAGCAGCAGCCAGGTGACCAGCGGCCACAGCGCGGCCTCCACCACCGGCGCGATCATCACCTGCCAGCCGGGGAACACCCCGCCGCCGACCATGCGGATGCCCAGCTCGATCAGGTGCGACACCGCGAACAGCGGCACCAGCTGCAGCGCCTGCGACAGCACCGGGTACCACAGCAGCCGCCGGTGCAGCGTGATGGCGAAGAAGCACAGCGTGGCATAGGACAGCGCATGCTGCCCCAGCAGCGCGGACTGGTGCACGTCCATCACCAGACCGAAGACGAAGGCCGCGCCCAGGCCGATGCGCGCGGGCTGGTGCACGCTCCAGAACACGAGCGCCAGCGCCAGCAGGTCGGGCATCCAGGCCAGGCGGCCCAGCGGCAGCAGGTTCAGCAGCAGCGCCACCGCCAGGCTGCTCCAGATGAAGGTGGGCCGCACAGGCAGCAGCAACTGCTCCTGGCCGGGGCGCATGATCATCGGCGGCCTCCCGTGGCCGGGGCCTGCCCCTCGCCGGGGCGGCCCGGGCCGGGCTTGCGGGCGGCCGCGCCGGCGCGGCCCTCGGGCTGCTTCTTGGATGAGGCGGCCTCCAGCGCCGCCGGCTCGGACGCCGGGGCCGCCGCCGTGCCCACCGGCGCGAGCACCATCACGTAGCGCACCGCGCCCACGCGCGCCATCGGCACGCAGTGGATGCGGGCGAAGGGGGTGTCGGCGCGCTTCTCGATGCGCTCCACCCGGGCCACGGGCAGGCCGGCGGGGTAGACGCCGTCCACGCCGCTGGTGACGAGCAGGTCGCCCTCCTGCACGTCGGCGTTGGCGGAGGTGAAGCGCAGCTCCATCCCGGCGCCGCCGGCCGAGGTATCGCCGAAGGCCACGCTGCGCACGCCGGTGCGCGCGTTCTGCACGGGGATCGACAGGTTGCGGTCCACCACCAGCGTCACCTCGCTGCCGAAGGGCTGCACCAGGGTCACCTGGCCGAGCACGCCCTGCTCGTCGATCACCGGGGAGCCGGGCCGGATGCCCTGGGTGAGCCCCTGGTCGATGACGATCTTGCGCGTGTAGGGGTCGGCCGCGTCGTACAGCACCTCGGCGGCGCGGCCCGGCACCGTCGTGTTCTGGCGCAGCTCCAGCAGCGCGCGCAGCCGGGCGTTGTCGGCGGCCAGCGCGTCGGCCTGGCTGGCGCGCTCGGCCTGCAGCACCATGGCGCGGCGCGCCTCGGCCTCGCCGCGCTGGGCGCCCTGCAGGTCCTCGAAGTAGCGCCCGGCCGCCACCACGCCCTGCACCGGCTTGAGCGCCAGCCACTGCAGCGGGTAGAGCACCGCGCCCACCGCCTTGCGCACGGGGCTGACCATGTCGAAGCGGGCGTCCGCCACCATCAGCAGCAGCGCCAGCGCGCTGCAGAAGACCAGCCGCGACAGGGCCGAGGGACCCTGATTGAACAGGGGCGGGGCGGTTCTGTCGAGCGTGCCGAGCGGCATGGACGGATGAGGAAGAGGTGCAGCGCCAGAGGCTCAGTCAGATGACAAAAAGCCGGCCTGTGCCACCACAGTCCGGCCTGCTCGCGACAGCGCGCAAATTTACTCGCTCGTGAAGATGCTGCCCAGCCGGTCCATGCGCTCGAGCGCCATGCCGCAGCCCTTGACCACGCACTGCAGCGGGTCCTCAGCCACCAGCACGGGCAGGCCGGTCTCCTCGGCCAGCAGGCGGTCCAGGTCGCGCAGCAGCGCGCCGCCGCCGGTCAGCATCATGCCGCGCTCGGCGATGTCGGCGCCCAGCTCGGGCGGCGTCTGCTCCAGCGCGTTCTTGACGGCCGAGACGATGTGGTTGAGCGGGTCGGTCAGCGCCTCCAGCACCTCGTTGGAGCTGATGGTGAAGCTGCGCGGCACGCCTTCGCTGAGGTTGCGACCCTTGACCTCCATCTCCTTGACCTCGGAGCCGGGGAAGGCCGAGCCGATGCTCTTCTTGATGATCTCGGCCGTGGGCTCGCCGATCAGCATGCCGTAGTTGCGGCGGATGTAGTTGATGATGGAGTCGTCGAAGCGGTCGCCGCCGACGCGCACGCTGCCCTTGTAGACCATGCCGCCGAGCGAAATGATGCCCACCTCGGTGGTGCCGCCGCCGATGTCCACCACCATCGAGCCGCTGGCCTCGCTGACCGGCAGGCCGGCGCCGATGGCCGCGGCCATGGGCTCCTCGATCAGGTACACCGAGGTGGCGCCGGCGGCCTCGGCCGCGTCCTTGATGGCGCGGCGCTCGACCTGGGTGGAGCCGCAGGGCACGCAGATGATGATGCGCGGGCTGGGCGTGAACAGCGAGCGCGGGTGCACCATCTTGATGAACTGCTTGATCATCTGCTCGGTGATCACGAAGTCGGCGATCACGCCGTCCTTCATCGGGCGGATCGCCTCGATGTTGCCGGGCACCTTGCCCAGCATGGCCTTGGCCTCGTGGCCCACGGCCTGGATCACCTTCTTGCCGTGCGGGCCGCCCTCGTGGCGGATGGCGACGACCGAGGGCTCGTCGAGCACGATGCCCTTGTTGCGGGCGAAGATGAGGGTGTTGGCGGTGCCGAGGTCGATCGCGAGGTCGGTCGAGAAGTACCGACGGAAGGCTCCAAACATGGCGACAGATCCTTGGGGGCACGGCAGGCGCTTCGGCCGGGCGTCGCCCCTTGTTGTTGGATGGGGGAAGTTGACTGCGCTTGCGGCAAGACAGGGCCAGTCAGGGCACCAGTTCGCGCATGTTGCGGCAAAGGCCGGATAATACCTGATTCCCCCTTGCTCCCGGCCATCGGCGCCCCCCGTTCGACGCGCCGGAGCGGCACTTTTCGGCGTCCCCGACGACGCGCCCATCCCGATGGCCCTGAACTCCTCCGACATCGCGCGCATCGCCTCGCTGGCGAAGCTGCAACTGAATTCCGACGAAAGCGAGCGCATGCTCACTCAGATCAACGGCTTCTTCGGCCTGGTCGAGCGCATGCAGGCGGTGGACACCGCCGGCACCGAGCCCCTGGCCCACCCCGTGGCCGCCTTCCAGGACGTGACGCTGCGCCTGCGCGAGGACGCGGTCAGCGAGCCGGACGACCGCGCCGCCAACCAACGCAGCGCGCCGGCGGTGGAGAACGGCCTGTTCCTCGTGCCGAAGGTGATCGAATGAGTGCGCCCTTGCACCACCGCGGTGTGGCGGACCTGGCCCGTGCGCTGGCGGCGCGCGAGGTCTCGGCCGAGGAAACGGCGCGCCACTTCCTGGGCCGCATGAAGGCGCACCAGGACCTGGCCGCCTTCGTGTCCGTCGACGAGGAGGCCACCCTGGCCCAGGCCCGGGCCGCCGACGCCGCCCTGGCCGCCGGCGGCGCCGGCGCCCTGGCGGGCGTGCCGATCGCTCACAAGGACATCTTCGTCACCACCGGCTGGCCCAGCACGGCCGGCTCGCGCATGCTGGCGGACTACCGCTCGCCCTTCGACGCCACGGTGGTGCGCAAGCTGGCCGGGGCCGGCATGGTCACGCTGGGCAAGCTGAGCTGCGACGAGTTCGCGATGGGCTCGGCCAACGAGAACGTCGCCGTGCCGGCCGCCGGCCTGGACGCCGTCTCGCCCGTGCGCAACCCGTGGGACCGCGAGCGCGTGCCCGGCGGCTCCTCCGGCGGCAGCGCGGTGGCCGTGGCGGCCGCCCTGGCGCCGGCCGCCACCGGCACCGACACGGGCGGCTCGATCCGCCAGCCCGCCTCCTTCTGCGGCATCACCGGCATCAAGCCGACCTACGGCCGCGCCTCGCGCTACGGGATGATCGCTTTCGCGTCCAGCCTGGATCAGGCCGGCCCGATGGCCCGCTCGGCCGAGGACTGCGCCCTGCTGCTGTCCGCGATGTGCGGGCCCGACCCGGACCGCGACTCCACCTCGCTGGACGTGCCGGCCGAGGACTTCTCGCGCCAGCTCCATGCCTCGCTGGAGGGCCTGCGCATCGGCGTGCCGAAAGAGTTCGTCGGCGAGGGCGTGGCGCCCGGCGTGCGCGCCGCCATCGAGGCGGCGCTGGCCGAGTACGAGAAGCTGGGCGCCAGGCGCGTGGAAGTGAGCCTGCCGCGCACCGAGCTGTCGATCCCCGTCTACTACATCCTGGCCGCGGCCGAGGCCAGCTCCAACCTCAGCCGCTTCGACGGCGTGAAGTTCGGCCACCGCGCCGCGCAGTACAAGGACCTGGCCGAGATGTACGCGAAGACGCGCGCCGAGGGCTTCGGCGACGAGGTCAAGCGCCGCATCATGATCGGCACCTACGTCCTCTCGCACGGCTACTACGACGCCTACTACCTGCAGGCGCAGAAGGTGCGCCGCATGATCGCCGACGACTTCCAGCAGGCCTTCAGGGACTGCGACCTCATCGCCGGCCCGGCCGCGCCCACCGTGGCCTGGAAGATCGGCGAGCACGGCGGCGACCCGGTGGCCGACTACCTGGCCGACGTGTTCACCCTGCCCGCCTCGCTGGCCGGCCTGCCGGGCATGAGCGTGCCCTGCGGCTTCGACGGCCGGATGCCCGTGGGCCTGCAGCTGATCGGCAACTACTTCGGCGAGGCGACGCTGCTGAACGCCGCGCACCGCTTCCAGCAGGCGACCGACTGGCACCAGAAGACGCCGGAGGGCTTCTGACATGAACGACACCGTGAACACCTTCGAAGCGCAGCAGCAGGGCCGTCCCACCGGCCCGCTGGTGCAGGGCTACGAAGTCATCATCGGCTTCGAGACGCACGCGCAGCTCTCGACCGCCAGCAAGATCTTCAGCCGCGCCAGCACCGCCTTCGGCGCCGAGCCGAACACCCAGGCCTGCGCGGTGGACCTGGCCCTGCCCGGCACGCTGCCGGTGATGAACAAGGGCGCCGTCGAGCGAGCCATCAAGCTCGGCCTGGCGCTGGGCTCGCACATCGCGCCGCGCAGCGTCTTCGCGCGCAAGAACTACTTCTACCCCGACCTGCCCAAGGGCTACCAGATCAGCCAGTACGAGATCCCGGTGGTGCAGGGCGGCTCGGTCAGCTTCTACCTCGACGGCGAGCTGAAGACCGTGCGCCTGGTGCGCGCGCACCTGGAAGAGGACGCCGGCAAGTCGCTGCACGAGGACTTCGTGGGCCAGAGCGGCATCGACCTCAACCGCGCCGGCACACCGCTCTTGGAGATCGTGACCGAGCCCGACATGCGCTCCACCGCCGAGGCCGTGGCCTACGCCAAGGAGCTGCACAAGATCGTCACCTGGATCGGCATCTGCGACGGCAACATGCAGGAGGGCAGCTTCCGCTGCGACGCCAACGTGTCGGTGCGCCGGCCCGGCCAGCCGCTGGGCACGCGGCGCGAGATCAAGAACCTCAACAGCTTCCGCTTCATGCAGCAGGCGATCGACTACGAGATCCGCTGGCAGATCGAGCAGCTGGAGGACGGCCACGCGATCCAGCAGGCCACGGTGCTGTTCGACCCCGACACCGGCGAGACGCGCGCCATGCGCACCAAGGAGGATGCGGCCGACTACCGCTACTTCCCCGACCCGGACCTGCCGCCGCTGGCCATCGCCGCCGACTGGATCGAGCGCGTGAAGCGCGAGATGCCGGAGCTGCCGCGCGCCATGGCCGAGCGCTACGTGCGCGAGCACGGCCTCACGGACTACGACGCCACGCAGCTCACGCAGAGCCCCGCCCACGCCGCGTACTTCGATGCGGTGGTGGGGGCAGGCGCCGCGCCCAAGCTCGCCAGCAACTGGCTGCAGGGCGAGATCTCCAAGCGCCTGAACGCGCAGGAGATCGGCATCGAAGCCGCGCCGGTGAAGCCGGCCCAGCTGGCCGCACTGATCGGCCGCATCGGCGACGGCACCATCTCCAACAACGCCGCGCGCCAGGTGTTCGACGCGCTGTGGAGCGGCGAAGGCAGCGACGTGGACGCGCTGATCGAGGCCAAGGGCCTCAAGCAGATGAGCGATGCCGGCGCGCTGGAGAAGATCGTCGACGAGGTGCTGGCGAAGAACGAGAAGAACATCGCCGAGTACCGCGCCGGCAAGGACAAGGCCTTCAACGCGCTGGTCGGCCAGGTGATGAAGGCCAGCCAGGGCAAGGCCAACCCGGCGCAGGTCAATGCGCTGCTGAAGGCGAAGCTGGGTTAGGGCGCGGGCCGCCGCGCCCGGCCGCCGTTCTCGGGCGACCACAGCTGCACCAGCCGGGTCCGCTCCTCGTCGAAGCGGCTGGCGATGCGGCGCTTTTCCTCTTCCTGCTCGCCGATGAAGCGCTTCTGCACCTGCACGGCCTGGTCGTTGTCCTCGACCTGCCGGCGCAGCGAGGCGGGCGCCTTGCCCGGATCGCCGGCGTAGAACTCCATCTCGCCGTCGATGCGGCGGCGTTCCTCGCCCAGTTCCGACAGGCGCTTGCGGGCCGCCTCGATGACGGCGTCCACCTGCTTGAGGGCCTCGGCGCGCTCGCGGTCGTGGGTGGCGGCGCTGGGGTAGCGCACCAGCAGCGCGCGCTCGCGGCGGCGCTCCTCGCGCTGGCGCAGCGCGGCCTGCTCGGCCTCGCGCTCGCGCGCCTCGATCTCGGCGCGCTCCCTGGCGGTGTAGCGCGGCTCGATGCGGCGCTTGACGGTGCCGGACGAGTTCAGCTCGACCTGCTCGCGGTCGAAGCAGGCCGGGATGGGCCGGTCGGAGGTGATGGTGCGCCCGCTGGCGTCGACGCAACTGAAGATGCTGCCGGTGTTGGACACACCGCCCCTTCCGTCGGACTGTGCGAGCGCCACGCCGGCGACGGCGAGGCAGGCCGCCGCGGCCAGCAGCCGGGTCAACGGATTCGCGCGATGGATGGCAGCAGGCAGCAGCACGGCGTATCGACTCCTTCGATGCCTTCGGTGGGCCTCAGCCGGCGCCGTAGCGCGCGCGGTAGGCCAGGACTCCCTCGCGGTGCGTGCGCAGTTCGTCGCTGGCACGCTGGCCCAGATAGTCGAGCAAGTCGGCCAGCGTGGCAATGGCGACAACCTCCATGCCGAGCTGGTTGCGCACGTACTGCACGGCGCTGTAGGGCACGTCGGCGCCGTTCTCGGTGGCCTTCTCCTGCCGGTCCAGCGCGATGGCGACCGCGTGCGGCGTGGCGCCGGCCGCGCGGATGAGGGCGATGGACTCGCGCACCGCGGTGCCGGCGGACATCACGTCGTCCACGATCAGCACCCGGCCCTTGAGCGGCGCGCCGACCAGCGAGCCTCCCTCGCCGTGGTCCTTGGCCTCCTTGCGGTTGTAGGCGAAGGGCACGTTGCGGCCGCGCCGCGCCAGCTCGGCCGCCACGGTGGCGCCCAGGGGGATGCCCTTGTACGCGGGGCCGAAGATCATGTCGAACTCGACGCCCGAGGCGAGGATGCGCGCTGCATAGAATTCCGCCAGCCGCGCGATGCGCGCGCCGTCGTCGAACAGCCCGGCATTGAAGAAATACGGGCTCATGCGGCCGGCCTTGGTCTTGAACTGGCCGAAGCGCAGCACGCCCGACTCGATCGCGAACTGCACGAAGTCCTGGGCCAGCGCGCCGCCGCCGTTCTCGCCTGTCGTCACCGCACCAGTCATCGGAATCCCTCGCACGTGTTCAAACTCACCAGCCTCAATCTCAACGGCCTGCGCTCGGCGGCCACCAAGGGGGTGGCCGACTGGGTCGCCGAAACGGCGCCGGATTGTATTTGCATGCAGGAGATCCGCGTCTCGGCCAGCGACGTGCAGGGCCGCTTCGAGGAGATGGCGGGCCTCACGGGCCACTTCCACTTCGCGGAGAAGAAGGGCTACGCCGGCACGGCGATCTACACGAAGCACGAACCCACCGAGGTGGTGGTCGGCTGGGGCGACCGGGAGTTCGACGCCGAGGGCCGCTACCTGGAACTGCGCTTCGACACGCCGGCGCGCAGGCTCTCGATCATCAGCTGCTACTTCCCCAGCGGCAGCTCGGGCGAGGAGCGGCAGGCGGCCAAGTACCGCTTCCTGGCGGGCTTCTTCCCGCACCTGGTGCAGCTGAAGAAGGAGCGCGAGTTCATCCTGTGCGGCGACATCAACATCGCCCACAGGGAGGCCGACCTGAAGAACTGGAAGAGCAACCAGAAGAACAGCGGCTTCCTGCCCGAGGAGCGCGCCTGGATGACGCGCCTGCTCGACGCCGGTGCCGAAGGCGCGGGCCTGGTGGACGTGTACCGCCGGCTGCAGCCCGACACCACCGATGCCTGCTACACGTGGTGGAGCAACCGCGGCCAGGCCTACGCCAAGAACGTGGGCTGGCGCCTGGACTACCACCTGGCCACCCCGGCGCTGGCCGAGCTGGCGCGCAGCGAGCACATCTTCAAGACCATCAAGTTCAGCGACCACGCGCCGATCACGGTGGACTACGACTTCACGGTCTGACGAGGACGCGGCGCAGCGCGCGGATGCGCTGCCACAGCTCGGACGGCGTGCAGCGCACGTCCATCATCTGCATGCAGCGGACCAGCCAGCCCGGACGCTGGCGCATGCCGTCGATGGCGCGCGCGAGGTCGCGCGGCGCGGCCTCGCCATAGGCGGCCTCGGCCTTGGCCAGCGCCTGCCGCAGCAGGCGCAGGGGCGGCTGCATCATGGCGAGGTCGATCAGGTCGCGGCTGAACACGCCGTCGTCGGCCCAGCGGTCGGAGTTGGCCAGCAGCTTGCTCGCCGCCATGTCGAGCACGGTGAGCATGGGCACGCCGCACAGGTCGTCCGCGGTGCCCGGCGGTGCCAGGAGGATGCGTCCTTCGTGGACGATCTCGAACTTGATGGGCTGGCCGTCCACCAGGATGCGCGCGCGGATGCCGTAACGGTCGGCACGGATGTCGCCGGCGCGCTCGAGGGGCGCGGCGCCGGGCCGCTGGAGGACCGCCAGCCCGTGGGTGCCGGTGAGCGCCAGCCGCAGCTGCTGGTAGGCCGCGAGGTCGGAGACGAGGAAGTCCATGTCGACCGATTCCCGGTACTCGCCGAAGCGCAGCGCGATGGCGGTGCCGCCGCCGAACAGGCAGGCATGCGCGCGGAGCACGGCGCCGTCCAGCGACCGCAGCACGCGGCCGATGCGCCGGTGGTGGGGCCGCTCAAACATCGGGGGCCGCGGAAGGATCGGCCAGGGCCAGGCGCAGGGCGTCGAGGAGGTCCTGCTCCCCGGGCGTCATGTCTTCGGGCCACGGATGGTGCGCATGGCGTTCGTAGATGGCCAGGGCCTCGCGCGGCGTCAACGGCCGGTCGCCCGTGACGTGCCACGCGAGCTGCCGCAGAACCGGATAGTCGGCCAGCGACACGCGGGCGGGCAGCCAGCCCTTGCGCCGGGGCGCCGGCGCAGCGGCCGCCTCGCCGGCGGCCGGCACCCAGGCCAGCGCCAGCCCGAGCACCGACCCGGCCTGCGCATACGCCCCCGCGGTGACGGAGGCCTCGCCCTTTTCGATGCGGTGCAGGGTGACGCGGGACAGGTGCGCGGCCTCGGCCGCCGAGACGGCATTGACCCGCAAGGCCTTGCGGCGGCTGCGCAAGGCATGGCCGAGCTGCTGCAGCGAGCGGGCCGAATCAGGCGTCAGGGGCGGGCTGGGGGCAGGCATTGTGTTTCTCATTATGTTCATTTCATCTGAAATGTCCACTATGAGATACATTTCAAGGCATCCCCGATGCCTCCGACCACCTGAAGACATGCTGCGCTACCGCACCCTGCCCGTCACCCCTTTCCAGCAGAACTGCTCCATCGTCTGGTGCGACCGGACGATGAAGGGCGCGGTGATCGACCCCGGCGGCGAGCTGGACCGCATCGTGGAGGCGGCCCGCGTGCTGGGCGTGACGCTGGAGGCGATCTGGCTCACCCATGCCCACATCGACCATGCCGGCGGCGCCGGCGAGCTGGCGCGGCGGCTGGCGCTGCCGATCGTCGGCCCGCACCCGGGCGACCAGTTCTGGATCGACGGCCTGGCCGAGCAGAGCCGCATGTTCGGCTTCGCGCCGGCCGAGCCCTTCACGCCCACGCGCTGGCTGCACGACGGCGACACCGTCACGCTGGGCGAGGAGACGCTGGCGGTGCGCCACTGCCCGGGCCACACGCCGGGGCACGTGGTCTTCCATTCGCCCGGCGCGCAGCGCGCCTTCGTCGGCGACGTGCTGTTCGCCGGCAGCATCGGCCGCACGGACTTCCCCGGCGGCAGCCACCAGCAGTTGATCGACAGCATCGTGCAGCGGCTGTGGCCGATGGGCGACGGGACGGTGTTCATCCCCGGCCACGGGCCCGAAAGCACCTTCGGACGGGAGCGGCAGGGCAACCCCTACGTCGGCGGCACCTGAGGCGCCGGACCGGCCGGCGCCAAAGATGTCCGGCTCATGAGGAACCAACGAAACGATCGTTCCCTTGCGCCGGGCGCCTCCGCACAATGGCCCGCCCATGAATTTCCAACAGCTTCGCTCGGTGCGCGAGGCCGCGCGCTGCGGCTTCAACCTCACCGAGGCGGCCCAGGTGCTGCACACCTCCCAGCCCGGCGTGAGCCGGCAGATCCGCGAACTGGAGGACGAGCTGGGCATCGCGCTGTTCGTGCGCGCCGGCAAGCGGCTGACCGGGCTGACGGAGCCGGGCCGCCACGTGCTGCCCATCGTCGAGCGGGTGCTGATGGAGAGCCGCAACCTGCGGCTGGCCGGCGAGGAGTTCGCGGCGCAGCACAGCGGGCGGCTGTCCATCGCGGCCACGCACACGCAGGCGCGCTACGCGCTGCCCGAGGCGGTGCAGGACTTCCGCCGCCAGTTCCCCGGCGTGCGGCTGCACCTGCACCAGGGCTCGCCGCGGCAGGTCGCGCAGATGCTGATCGAGGGCGAGGCCGACGTGGGCATCGCCACCGAGGCACTGGCCGACTACCCGCAGCTGGCGGCCCTGCCGTGCTACCGCTGGACGCACGCGGTGATCGCGCCGCCCGACCACCCGGTGCTGCGCGCCCCGCTGAGCCTGGAGGCGCTGGCGCGCCACCCGCTCATCACCTACGACGCCGGCTTCACCGGCCGCACGCGCATCGACGAGGCCTTCGCCCGCGCCGGGCTGGCGGCCGACATCGCGCTGGCGGCGATGGACGCCGACGTCATCAAGACCTACGTGGAGCTGGGCATGGGCGTGGGCATCGTCGCCGGCGTGGCCTTCGAGGCCGAGCGCGACACGCGGCTGCGCGCCGTGGATGCCGGCGCGCTGTTCGGCATCAACCACACGCGGCTGGCGGTGCGGCGCGGCAGCTTCCTGCGCAACTACGTGTACGCCTTCATCGAGGCCTTCGCGCCCACGCTCACGCGCGAGGCGGTGGACGGCGCTGTAGCTTGAAGCGCAACGCGTCCCGTGCCCGTCAGCTCAGGCGGGCGCCGCTGTCGGCGTCGAACAGGTGCGCATGGGCCGCCTGCGGGCGCAGCGACAGCCGCTCGCCGGGGCGCAGCGCCAGGCGCTCGCGGAACGCCGCCACGATGAGCTGCCCGCCGGCATGCCCGAGCCGCAGCGCCACCTGCGTCTCGGCGCCGGTGGGCTCGACCACCACCACCTCGGCCGGCAGGCCCTCGCCGCGGTCGAGCGCGAAGTGCTCCGGCCGCGCGCCGTAGAGCACGCGCGTGCCCTCCGGCGCGGCCGGCGGCTGCGGCAGGGGGAGCGCCAGCCCGTCGTCGGTCAGCACCACGCGCGCACCGTCCGCCAGCGCCAGCCGGCCGGGGATGAAGTTCATCGCCGGCGAGCCGATGAAGCCGGCGACGAAGGCGTTACGCGGCCGGTCGTAGAGTTCCAGCGGCGTGCCGATCTGCTCCACGCGCCCGTCCTTGAGCACCACGATGCGGTCGGCCATGGTCATGGCCTCGACCTGGTCGTGCGTGACGTAGATGGTGGTGGTGCCCAGGCGCTGGTGCAGCGCGCGGATCTCGGTGCGCATCTGCACGCGCAGCTTGGCGTCCAGGTTGGACAGCGGCTCGTCGAACAGGAAGGCCTCGGGCCGGCGCACGATGGCGCGGCCCATCGCCACGCGCTGGCGCTGGCCGCCCGAGAGCTGGCGCGGCAGGCGCTCCAGCAGCGCGGCCAGGCCCAGCACCTCGGCCACCTCCTCCACCCGGCGCGCGATCTGCGCCTTGTCCACGCCCTGCAGTTTCAGGGCGAAGGCCAGGTTGTCGCGCACCGTCATGTGCGGGTAGAGCGCGTAGTTCTGGAACACCATCGCGATGTTGCGCTCGCGCGGCGCCACGTCGTTGATGACGCGGCCGCCCAGGCGGATCTCGCCGCCGCTGATGTCCTCCAGCCCGGCGATGGCGCGCAGCAGCGTGCTCTTGCCGCAGCCCGAGGGGCCGACCAGCGCGACGAACTCGCCGTCGGCGATGTCGATGTCCACGCCGTGGATGACCGGCGCGGCGCCGTAGTGCTTGACGATCTGGTGCAGTTGCAGGGATGACATGGGTGTGTTCAGTCTTTCACGCCGCCGGCGGTGAGGCCGCGCACGAGGTAGCCGCGCACCAGCACCGTGAACACCACCACCGGCAGCGCCACCAGCGTGCCGGCGGCGGCGATCTTGGCCCACTCCCAGCCCTCGTACTGCAGGAAGTTGACGATGGCCACCGGCGCGGTGACGGCCTGGGTGCGGGTGAGGATGAGGGCGTAGAAGAAGTCGTTCCAGGAGAAGATGAAGCACAGCACCGCCGTGGCCGCCAGGCCCGGCGCCGTCAGCGGCAGCGCGATGCGCCAGAAGGCCTGCCACACGCCGCAGCCGTCGATGTACGCTGCCTCTTCCAGCGCCGGCGGCACCGCCTCGAAGAAGGTCTGCATCAGCCAGATGACGATGGCGAGGTTGAAGGTGAGGTACACCAGCGCGAGGCCGACCAGCGTGTCCTGCAGGCCGAGCCAGCGGAAGGCCAGGAAGAAGGGGATGGTGAAGGCGATCGGTGGCGCCATGCGCGTGACCAGGATCCACAGCGCCACCTGCCGCCGGCCGCGGAAGCGCCAGCGCGTGAGCGCGTAGGCCGCCGGCACGCCGATGGCCAGCGACAGCACGGTGGACAGGGTACTCACCGCCAGGCTGTTCCAGAACGAGCGCAGGAAGTTGCCCTGCAGCAGGCTGGCGAAGCCCTCCAGCGTGGGCGTGAACAGCAGCGCGTCGTCGAAGATCTCGGCCGCCGGGCGGAAGGCCAGCTGCACCAGCCAGAGGAAGGGGAACATCACCACCGCCAGCACGGCCAGGGCCGCCAGCGCGCGGCCGTGGCGGCGCAGCCAGCCCGGGCGCCGGCGGCGCTCGGCGACGGCTTCCGCCGGCGCGGACAGGACGACGGGGGCTTCAGCGGTCAGTGTGCTCATGGGTGTTCCATCCCAGCTTCCCGACGCCCCAGCTCAGCAGGAACACGCCGGCCAGGATCACCATCGCGATCGCGCTGCCGTAGCCCCAGTACGAGAAGTTGAAGGCCTGGATGAAGCCGTAGTAGTTGGTGACCTCGGTGACGTTGCCCGGCCCGCCGTCGGTCAGCACGTAGATCAGCGGGAAGGCCTTGAAGCTGTCGATCAGCCGGAACAGGCCGCACACCACCAGCACCGGCCGGATGTGCGGGAAGACGATGTAGCGGAAGAGCTGCCAGCGGTTGGCGCCGTCCAGGCTGGCCGCCTCCACCGGGTCGGCCGGCAGCGTCTGCAGCGCGGCCAGCACCATCAGCAGCGTGAAGGGGAACCACTGCCAGGTGTCGGCGAAGGCGATGGCCCACAGCGCCGTGTCGGGGTTGGCGATGAGCGAGCGCACCGGCCAGCCGGCGGCCTCCAGCGCGCGGTGCACGGGGCTGACGTCGGGCGTGTAGATGATCTTCCAGATCAGCGCCACCACGATGGGCGGCAGCACCATCGGCACGAGGAACGCGGTGCGCGTGGCGCGCAGCACGGCCGAGCGGCCGTCCAGCAGCAGCGCCAGGCCCAGGCCGACGCCGAGCTGCAGCGCCACGCTGGCCACCGACAGTTGGAGCTGCGTGCCGATGGAGCCGAGGAAGCGCTCGTCCTCCAGCAGGTGGCGGTAGTTGACCAGCGGGTCGTCGAAGCGGAAGGTGCCCGCCGGATCGGTGAGCGACAGCGGCGTGAGGCTGCCCACCAGCAGCGCGGCGGCCGGCAGCAGCGTGATGACGAGCAGCACGGCCAGCGCCGGCGCCAGCCCGAAGGCGAAGGCGCGGCGCCGCTCGGCCTGCCAGCCGCCCGCCGGCGTGGCGAGGACGGATGCCATCGGGCTACAGGCTCAGGCCGGCGCGCTTGAGCTCGGCGATGGACTGGGCCTGCGCCTGCTGCATCGCCTGCTTCGCGTTGGCCTGCCCGCTGGCGATGAGGGCGATGGCCTTGTTGAGCTGCTGGTCCACCTGCGGGTAGACGGCCACGGTGCGGTACTTCATGTGCCCGGTGCGCGAGGCCAGCTCGATCGAGTCCAGCGCGAGCTGCGCCAGGTCGCTGCCGTTGATGACCTGCTTGTCGCGGAAGACCCTGGAGTCGATGTCGCTGCGCCGTGCCGGCGAGCCGTAGCCCGCGGCCACCGCGCGGCGGGTGGTCTGCTTCGACAGCGCCCACTGGATGAAGGCCCAGGCCGCCTCCTTGTTCTTCGAGCCGGCGGGAATGCCCAGCCCGTGCACCGCCGTGCCCGGGAAGCGCCCGGCCGGCCCCTTGGGCACGAGGCCGAACTTCACGGTCTTCACCGTCTTGCTGGTGGCCGGGTCGCCGAGCTGCGCCAGGTGGAGCTGGCCCGAGTCGGTGAAGTTCACGCGGCCCTGCTTGAGCGCCTGCGTCACCTGGTCGGGCTGGTAGGTGATGGCGCCGTCGGGGCCGAACTCCTTGAGCAGGTGGGCGTAGTAGTCGGCCGCGGCCACCGCCTCGGGCGTGTCCAGCGTGGGGAAGAGGTCGTCGGGCGCCTTGCGGAACACGTCGCCGCCGAAGGCGTGCAGGTAGGGAACGAAGGTCCAGCCGTAGTGGTTGTCGGCCACGAAGCCGGCCACGCGCTCTTTCTTGTTCACGGCGCGCAGCACCTTCACCAGGTCGTCGGTGGTGTCGGGAAACTGAAGGCCGGCCTGCTGCACGAGATCGAAGCGCGACGACGCGGTGAGCAGCGCCTCGGCCGTCCAAGGCACGCCGTAGAGCTTGCCGTCGCGCCCGGTCTCCGGCGCGCGTGCGCCGGCCAGGAAGTCGTCGATGTCGAAGTCGGCGGCGGTGAGGTTGGGGTTCCGGATGTAGTCGTCCAGCGGCGTGAGCCAGCCGGAGTTGATCCAGCGGCTGGAGTAGATGAAGGTGACGTTGACCACGTCGTACGCGGCGCCGCGGGTGGACAGCTCCAGGTCGGCGCGCTGGTTGTAGACCGGGAAGCTGGGCGCGTCGTAGTTCACCCTGGCGCCGGTGGCGGCCTCGAACTCGGGCAGCCACTGCTGCAACAGCTTGGGGTAGGCGGCACTGAAGGTGGAGACGTTCAGCGTCACGCCCTGGAACTTCTTCGCGCCGCCCTGCGCGGGCGCCTGGCGCGGCAGCAGGGCGGAGGCGCCGACGGCGGCGCCGGCGGCCAGCAGGTGGCGGCGGGTGGGTTGGGAAGCAGTCATGGCGTGCGGTGTCCTCATGCCGTGGTGGCGATCAGGGCGTCGATCTGCGCGTCGTTGCTGGCCTCGGGCCGGCGGCGCGTGCGGCTGCGCCGGCCGTCCACCGACACGGCAGGCTCGCCGTGCACCGTCACGCGGCGCACCACGCGCGGCTGGTCGCCGTAGTCGTTCACCGCGTAGTGCTGCGTGGCGCGGTTGTCCCAGATCGCCACGTCGTCCTGCCGCCACTGCCAGCGCACGGTGTTCTCCAGCCGGATGGCGCGCGCCTGCAGCAGCTCGAACAGGCGCTGCGACTCGGTGCTCGCCAGGCCGACGATCTTCTGGATGAAGTGGCCCAGCAGCAGCGCGCGCTCGCCCGTCTCGGGATGCACGTGCACCAGCGGGTGCTCGGCCTCGTACACGGCGGAGACGAACACCTCGTTGTGGTGGCGCAGGCGCTCCTTCGAGATCTCGGTGCGGTCGGCGCCGTAGTCGTAGTCGTTGCTGTGCACCGCCCACAGCTGCTCCGCCAGGCGCTTGAGCGGCTCGGGCAGGCGCTCGTAGGCGCGGGCGGTGTTGGCCCACACGGTGTCGCCGCCGTAGGCCGGGATGGTCACGCCGCGCAGGATCGAGATCTTGGGAAAGGCATCGACGAAGGTCACGTCGGTGTGCCAGGAGTCGGCACGGCCGCCGCCCCTGGAGGCGTCCAGCTCGAACAGCTTGGTGCCGCCGGGCGCCGGCACCGTGGGGTGCGCAACGATGCGGCCGAAGCGCTCGCCGAAGGCCTGGTGGGCCTCGTCGTCCAGCTGCGACTGGCCGCGGAAGAACAGCACCTTGTGCGCCAGCAGCGCGGCGTTGAGCTGCGCGAACAGTTCCGGCGAGAGGTCCGGCCCGATCTTCAGGTCGAGCACTTCGCCGCCGATGTGCCCGGCGACGCGGCGGATGCGCAGCTCGCCGAAACGGGTGTCGATGCTGTCGGGATGGAATGGGGCGGACACGTCGGGCTCCTCGGGATGCATGAAGGAAAAAGGCAGGCCGATGCTAGGCAGCCGCGGCGCGCCGCGTTGGAACGAATCCGCATGAGCAACGGCGCCCGCCGCCTTAGATGATTTGGTTGTTTGCACCCGACGAATCGTTCGTTCCCTTGCCGCGGCGCCTTGCCTAGAGTGCGACGCTTCGACCCGATTCACGCACTGCATGTCCGCTTTCCCCACGGCCCCGCCCGCACCTTCCGGCGCGCAGGACTTCGAGATCCGCCCCCTGCCCGGCAGCTTCGCGGCCGAGGTGCTGGGCCTCGACCTGTCCCGCCCACTGGCACCGGCCGACTTCGATCGCCTGCACCGCGCGCACCTCGCGCATCACGTCGTCGTGTTCCGCGACCAGCGCATCACGCCCGCGCAGCAGGTGGCCTTCAGCCGCCGCTTCGGCCCGCTGCAGGTCCACGTGCAGAAGAAGTTCCAGCTCGCCGGCCACCCGGAGGTGCTGATCGTCTCGAACATCAAGGAGAACGGCGAGCCGATCGGCCTGGGCGATGCCGGCCACTTCTGGCACTCGGACCTCTCGTACAAGGACAGGCCCAGCCTCGGCTCGCTGCTGCACGCGCAGATCCTGCCCGCCGAGGGCGGCGACACGCTGTTCGCCGACCAGCACGCCGCCTACGACGCGCTGCCCGAGGCGCTGAAGACGGCGATCGCCGGGCTTCGCGCCGAGCACAGCTACCTGGCGAAATACGAGGAGCTGCGCGCGCGCAGCCCGTGGCGGCCCGCGCTCACGCCGGCGCAACTGGAGGAAGTGAAGCCCACCGTGCATCCCGTGGTGCGCACGCACCCCGAGACGGGCCGCAAGGCGCTGTTCGTCAGCGAGCACTTCACGACGCGCATCGTCGGCCTGCCCGAGGACGAGAGCCGGGCGGTGCTGGACGAGCTGTTCGCGCTGAGCACGCAGCCGGCCTTCCTCTACCGCCACCGGTGGCAGCCGCACGACCTGGTGTTCTGGGACAACCGCTCGGTGATGCACCTGGCGGCCGGCACGCCCGACCACCTGCCGCGCAAGCTGTACCGCACGACCATCGAGGGCGATGCGCCGTTCTGACCGGGCTCCACCTCTTCCGTTCACGCTGAGCCTGTCGAAGCGCGGCGCGAGGCTTCGACAAGCTCAGCCCGAACGGTGTTCGAGGATCAAACGTCTCTCCGCATGAAGCGCCCTTCACTTCTCATTTCCACCCAAGACCTTCGCCATGAAATCCGTCACCCGCCGCGCCGCGGCCCTCGCCGCCGCCCTCGGCCTCGCCACCGCCTCGCTCGCCGCCCATGCCGAAGGGCAGATCCGCATCGCCCAGCAGTTCGGCATCGTCTACCTGCTGCTCAACGTGGCGCAGGAACAGAAGCTGATCGAGAAGCACGCCAGGGCCGCCGGCGTGGACGCCAAGGTGGAGTTCGTGCAGCTCTCGGGCGGCTCGGCGGTGAACGACGCCCTGCTCTCCGGCAGCATCGACATCGCCGGCGCCGGCGTGGGGCCGCTGTTCACGCTGTGGGACCGCACCAAGGGCCGCCAGAACGTCAAGGGCGTGGCCTCGCTGGGCAACTTCCCCTACTACCTCGTCACCAACAACCCGAACGTCAAGTCGATCGCCGACTTCACCGACAAGGACCGCATCGCGCTGCCCGCCGTGGGCGTGTCGGTGCAGTCGCGCGTGCTGCAGCTGGCCTCGGCCAAACTCTGGGGCGACAAGGAATACGCGAAGCTCGACAGGATCAGCGTCGCGCTGCCGCACCCCGACGCGGCGGCCGCCATCATCAAGGGCGGCACCGAGATCACGGCCCACTTCGGCAACCCGCCCTTCCAGGAGCAGGAGCTGGCGGGCAACCCCAACGCGCGCATCGTGCTGAAGTCCTACGACGTGCTGGGCGGCCCCTCGTCGGCCACCGTGCTGTACGCCACCGAGAAGTTCCGCGCCGAGAACCCGAAGACCTACAAGGCCTTCGTCGCCGCGCTGGACGAGGCGGCGGCGTTCATCCGAGCCCAGCCGGAGCAGGCCGCCGACATCTACCTGAAGGTGACGGGGGCGAAGACCGACCGCGCGCTGCTGCTGAACATCATCAGGAACCCCGAGGTGCAGTTCAAGACCGAGCCGCAAAACACGCTGGTGCTGGGCCAGTTCATGCACCGCGTGGGCGCCATCAAGAACGCGCCGCAATCGGTGAAGGACTATTTCTTCGACGACGTGATCGGCGCCGCCGCCAACTGAACGACAAAGCGCCGCGCCGCCATGTCCACCTCCGCCACGGTCGTGCTGCGCGCAGCAGCAGCGCCGGCCCTCGTTTCCCGCGTCCACCAGCCCGCGCCCGCCGCTCCGGCAGCGCAGGCGCATGCCGCCGCACCGCTGCTGGAAGTGCAAGACCTGAGCCTGGAGTACCGAACGCCCGAGCGCGTGGTGCGCGCCACCCACCGCGTGAGCTTCGACGTGCATGCGGCCGAGCGCTTCGTGCTGCTCGGCCCCTCGGGCTGCGGCAAGAGCACGCTGCTCAAGGCGGTGGCCGGCTTCATCCCGCCGGTGGAGGGCGAGGTGCGCCTGGACGGCCGAGCGGTGCGCGGCCCGGGGCCGGACCGCATCGTCGTCTTCCAGGAGTTCGACCAGTTGCCGCCGTGGAAGACGGTCAAGCAGAACGTGATGTTTCCGCTGCTGGCCTCGCGCAGCCTGGGCCGCAGGGAGGCCGAGGCGCGCGCCCTGCACTGGCTGGACCGCGTGGGCCTGGCGAAGTTCGCCGACGTCCATCCGCACCAGCTCTCGGGTGGCATGAAGCAGCGCGTGGCCATCGCCCGGGCGCTGGCCATGCAGCCGCGCGTGCTGCTGATGGACGAACCCTTCGCCGCCCTCGATGCGCTCACGCGCCGGCGCATGCAGGAAGAACTGCTCGCGCTGTGGGACGAAGTTCGCTTCACCCTGCTCTTCGTCACACACTCGATCGAGGAGGCGCTGGTGGTCGGCAGCCGCATCGCGCTGCTGTCGCCGCACCCGGGCCGCATGCGAGCCGAGATCAACAGCCATGCCTTCGACCTCGCGAGCCTGGGCAGTGACGCCTTCCAGGCCACGGCGCAGCGCATCCACCGGCTGCTGTTCGAGCACGAAGGGGCAACGCAATGAGCGCCGCCCGGCCGCTCCGAAGGCGCTCGCACCCGCAGTCCGCAGGACGGAGGGTTTCCACATGAGCGCCGTACTGCCAACCGGTGCCGCGGCGCCACCGGTACGGCCCGAATACGAACGTCCGCTGGCGCCCTGGACCGGCACCGCCGTCGAGCGCCCGCTGCCGTGGGCGACGCGCCTGTGGTCGCAGGGCTGGCTGCGCAAGGGCCTGATCCTCGCCGTGCTGGCGCTGCTGTGGGAACTGCTCGCGCGCTGGCAGGACAACGACCTGCTGCTGCCCACCTTCGGCGCCACCGCGCAGGCGCTGGCGCAGGGCATCGCCAGCGGCGAGCTGGTGGGCAAGACCGCCATCTCGCTGTCGGTGCTGCTCAAGGGCTACGCGGCCGGCGTGGGGCTCGCCTTCGCGCTCACCACCCTGGCCGTGTCCACCCGGATCGGCCGCGACCTGCTGGGCACCCTGACCTCGATGTTCAACCCGCTGCCGGCCATCGCGCTGCTGCCGCTGGCGCTGCTGTGGTTCGGCCTGGGCCAGGGCAGCCTGGTCTTCGTGCTCATCCACTCGGTGCTGTGGCCGCTGGCGCTGAACACCTACGCAGGCTTCCAGGGCGTGCCCGAGACGCTGCGCATGGCCGGCCGCAACTACGGGCTGACGGGCCTGCGCTACGTGCTGCAGATCCTCGTGCCCGCCGCGCTGCCTGCCATCCTGTCGGGCCTGAAGATCGGCTGGGCCTTCGCCTGGCGCACCCTCATCGCGGCCGAGCTCGTCTTCGGTGCCAGCTCCGGCCGGGGCGGGCTGGGGTGGTACATCTTCCAGAACCGCAACGAGCTGTACACCGACCGCGTGTTCGCCGGACTGGCGCTGGTGGTGCTGATCGGGCTGGCGGTGGAGAGCCTGGGCTTCGCCACGCTGGAGCGGGTGACCGTGCGGCGCTGGGGGCAGCAGCGCTGAGGAGGTTCGGGCGGCCCGCGCCGCGTCGGCGGCCGGCCGGCGCCGCACAATGCAGGCCCGCCCCGGAGCAAAAGCAAGCCCTTTGACGACAGATACCCCGCAGGCGACCGCCGCGCCCCACCCGCACGGACTGCGCCGCAGCGGCGACGCGCTTGAGGTGCTGCGCGCCTTCCTCAAGCTGGGCCTGACCTGCTTCGGCGGCCCGGCCGCGCACTTGGGCTACTTCCGCACGGAGTTCGTGCAACGGCGGCAGTGGCTGGACGACGCGAGCTATTCCGACCTGGTGGCGCTGTGCCAGTTCCTGCCCGGTCCGGCAAGCAGCAAGGTGGGCTTCGCCCTCGGCTGGGGCCGCGCCGGGTGGCGCGGCGCGCTGGCGGCCTGGTGCGGCTTCACGCTGCCGTCGGCCGTCGCCCTGATCCTCTTCGCGCTGGGCGTGGCCCGGTGGACGGCGCTGGCGGACTCGGGCGCCGTCCATGGACTGAAGGTGGCGGCGGTGGCCATCGTCGCGCAGGCCGTGCTCGGCATGGCCCGCTCGCTGTGCCCCGACCGGCCGCGCGCGGCCATCGCCATCGGCGCGGCCCTGGCGGCGCTGGCGGTGCCGTCCTCGGCCGGCCAGGTCGCAGCCATCCTGCTGGGCGCCGCCGCCGGCCGCTGGCTTCTGCGGCTGCCCCCTTCGAACGCGCGCCCGCCACCGATGGACTTCGGCATCTCGCGGCGGATGGGCGTCGCCCTGCTGACCCTCTTCGGCGCCCTGCTGGCCGGCCTGCCGCTGCTGGGCCTGGCGGCGCCCGGCAGCGCCTGGCCCATCGTCGGCACCGTCTACAAGGCGGGGGCGCTGGTCTTCGGAGGCGGGCACGTGGTGCTTCCCCTGCTGCAGGCCGGGGTGGTGCCACAGTGGATGTCGACCGAATCCTTCCTGGCCGGCTACGGCGCGGCCCAGGCGGTGCCGGGGCCGCTGTTCTCCTTCGCGGCCTACCTGGGCACCGTCATGCCCGCGCCCTTCGGCGGCTGGGCGGGCGGGCTCGGGCTGCTGGTGGTCATCTTCGTCCCGGGCCTGCTGCTCCTGTGCGGCGCCCTGCCTTTCTGGCAGTTGCTGCGCGGCCAGGCGAAGGTGCAGCATGCGATGGCCGGCATCAACGCAGCCGTGGTCGGCCTTCTCGGCGCCACCCTCTACGATCCGGTGTTCACCAGCGCCGTCCAGACGCGGGCCGACTTCGCGCTGGCCCTGGCCACCTTCGGCCTGCTGCTCCTGGGCCGCCTGTCGCCCGCACTGGTCGTGGCGCTGGCGGCGGCAGCGGGGTGGGCAATGGCGCAGTGAAAAGCGGCGCTCAGGCGGCCGAATGCCACAGCGCCGCAAAGAAGTGGCAGGTGCTCCCGCCCAGCACGAACAGGTGCCACACGAAGTGCGCGTAGCGCACCCGCGCATCGAGCAGGAACACGATCGCGCCGATCGTGTAGGCGATGCCGCCGGCCAGCAGCCACCACAGCCCCGCCGCGGACATGCGCTCGACCAGCGGCACCGCCGCCACCACCGCCACCCAGCCCATGGCCACGTACAGGCCGGTGGACCACAGCGGGTGCTGCAGCCGGTCGAGCAGCTTGGCGCCCACGCCCAGCGCCGCGGCGGCCCAGACGACGGCGAACAGCGACCAGCCCCAGGCGCCCTTGAGCACGCCCAGCACGAAGGGCATGTAGCTGCCGGCGATGAAGAGGTAGATCGACGCATGGTCGAGCCGGTTGAACCAGACCTTGGCGCGGCCGGCCGGCAGCGCGTGGTACAGCGTGGAGACGAGGTACAGCAGGATGGCCGTGCCAGCGAACACGCTGGCCGCCACGACCTGCGTCGGGTCGCCGCGCAGCGCGGCGTGGTGCACCAGGATGGGCAGCGACGCGATCGCCAGCAGGCAGCCCAGCCCGTGGCTGATGGCGTTGGCGATCTCTTCGCCGAGGGTCTGTTCGCGGATGAGGGCGGCCATGACAGGAAGACGAACAAGGGTGCGCCGACTGCAATCGGCACGCCGCGGGCCGCACGCGGGCCATGGTGCCCGGCCGCCGCAGCGCAGGAGAAGGGGCTCATCCTAGCCGCCGCGCATGACGGCACTGCGGCAATCCCGCGGCGCGCGCGGGTGCTCGTCAACCGCGGCCCATGGCGGCGCGGTACAGGCCCTCGACCTTGGGCACGTTGGCTTCGAGCCGCTTGATGCGGTCCGGCCCCGTGGGGTGGGTGGACAGGAAGCTCAGCGCGCCGGGCGTGCCCCGGGCGTTGCCTACCTGGCCCATCTTGGTCCACAGGCTGATGGAGGCCCTGGGGTCGTAGCCGGCGCGGGCGGCCAGTTCCAGCCCGACCAGGTCGGCCTCCCTTTCGTCGTCGCGGCTGAACTTGAGCGCCAGCGCCTGCGCGCCGCCGCGCGCGGCCAGGTCGCCCCAGTCGCCCAGCCCCAGCAGCGAGGCGCCGATGCGCAGCGCGGCGCTGGTCCCGGTCGTCTTGGCGAGGCGCTCGCGCGCATGCTCGCGCAGGGCGTGGGCCATCTCGTGGCCCATGACCATCGCGATCTCGTCGTCGCCGAGTTTCAGCGTGTCGAGGATGCCGGTGAAGAAGGCGATCTTGCCGCCCGGCATGCAGAAGGCGTTGACCTGCTGGCTGCCGATGAGGTTGACCTCCCACGTCCAGCCGGCGGCGCGCTCGTTCCACTTCTCGGTGAAGGGGATCATCTTCCTGGCGATGCCGCGCAGCTTCTGCAGCCGCGGGTCGCTGTCGGCCGCCAGGACGCGCTTGGCGCGGGCCTGCTGCAGCAGTTGGCCGTATTGCTGCACGGCCGCCTGCTCCAGCGTCTCGGCCGGCACCAGGGTGCGCGTCGCCGAGGGCTTGCCGACATCCACCTGCGCCAGCGCGGGCGTGGCCGCCGCTGCCGCCGCGGCGAGCAGGAAGGCGCGTCGCGCCTGCCACGGCGAGGCGGAGGCGGCGCGCGAGGAAGCGTCCGGGGACGAAGCACAGCGCAGGCACATGCGCGCAAGATAGGGCCGCGGATGCGAAAACCCAAGGCGCGGCCGCCAAAGGCCGGCGCCCGCTCGGGGAGAATGGCCGCCCATGCCCGCTTCTTCCCGCCCTGCCGCCGACACGGCGGCCGACCGCCGCGCCGACCCGGATGCGGCGGCGGCCGCGCTGCCCTGGCGCGAAACGCTGAAGGTCTACCTCGAACCCGCGACGCTGCGCATGTTCGCGCTCGGCTTCTCGGCCGGCCTGCCGCTGCTGCTGGTGCTGGGCACGCTGAGCTTCCGCCTGCGCGAGGCCGGCATCGACCGCGCCACCATCGGCTACCTGAGTTGGGTCGGCCTGGCCTACGGCTTCAAGTGGGTCTGGGCGCCGCTGGTGGACCGCCTGCCGCTGCCGCCGCTCACCTCGCTGCTGGGCCGCCGGCGTGGCTGGCTGCTGGCGGCGCAGGCGATGGTGATCGCCGGGCTGGCCGGCATGGCGGTGAACGACCCGCGCGCCGGGCTCGAGCCCATGGTCTGGTGCGCGCTGCTGGTGGCCTTCGGCTCGGCCACGCAGGACATCGCGCTGGACGCCTTCCGCATCGAATCGGCCGAGGCGCGCAAGCAGGCGGCGCTGGCGGCGGCCTACCAGACGGGCTATCGCCTGGCGATGATCTGGGCCGGCGCCGGCGTGCTGTGGGTGGCGGCCTGGGCCGAGGGGGCCACCAACGGCAGCTACCAGAACACCGGCTGGCGCACCGCCTACCTGGTGATGGCGGCCTCGATGGCGGTGGGCGTGCTGACGGTGCTCTTCTCGCCCGAGCCGGCGCGGCGCGCGCTGCCGCCCGCCAAGGGCCCGGCCGACTGGCTGCGCAGCGCCCTCGTCGAGCCCTTCGCCGACTTCATCCGCCGCTACCGCTGGCAGGCCGCGCTGATCCTGGCGCTGATCGCCGTCTACCGCATCAGCGACGTGGTGATGGGCATCATGGCCAACCCCTTCTACGTGGACATGGGCTTCACCAAGGACGAGGTCGCCACCGTGAGCAAGGTCTACGGCGTGGTGATGACGCTGGCCGGCGCCTTCGTCGGCGGGGTGCTGTCGATGCGCCTGGGCGTGATGCGCGTGCTGATGCTGGGCGCGGTGCTCAGCGCCGCGAGCAACCTGCTGTTCGCCTGGCTGGGCACCCGCGGGCACGACCTGACGGCGCTGGTGGCGGTGGTCTCGGCCGACAACCTGGCCGGCGGCATCGCCTCGGCGGCCTTCATCGCCTACCTGTCCAGCCTCACCAACATCAGCTACTCGGCCACGCAGTACGCCCTGTTCAGCTCCATGATGCTGCTGCTGCCCAAGTTCGTGGCCGGCTACTCGGGCGCCTTCGTCGACGCCCACGGCTACGGCAGCTTCTTCACCAGCACCGCCGCGCTGGGCGTGCCGGTGCTGGTGCTGGTGGCGCTGGCGTCGCGCATGAAGGCCCGCGCCGGCCCGGCGGACGGCGGCGAACCGCCCTGAAACCATGCCCGCCGGGGGCTGGTACGCTTGGACGCCCGCACTTTCCCAGCCCGCGCGCCACCCCTGGACTCCGACCGTGCCCCAGCCCATTCCCCCGCTTTCCGTCACGGCCTACACGGCCACCACCGCCCTGGGCGTCGGCAAGGCCGCGCTGCGCTCGGGCCTCGAAGCCTCGCGCAGCGGCCTGCGCGCCAACGACTTCGGCGAACCCGCCGGCCAGCGCCTGGCCACCTGGATCGGCCGCGTCGACGGCGTGGAGGCGGTGCAGCTGCCGGCCGCGCTGGCCGACCTGGACTGCCGCAACAACCGCCTGGCCTGGCTCGGCCTGGGGGCCGACGGCTTCCTGGAGGCGGCGCTGGCCGCGCGCGAGCGCTACGGCGCCGGCCGGGTGGCGGTGGTCATGGGCACCTCCACCTCCAGCATCGGCGACACGGAGCTGGCCTACACGCTGCTCGACGCCGAGGGCCGCATGCCCGCGCCCATGCGCAGGAGCGAGATCCACACCACCCACTCGCTGGGCCTGTTCGTGCAGAAGGCGCTGGGCCTGGCCGGGCCGAACGAGACGCTGTCCACCGCCTGCTCCTCCAGCGCCAAGGTGTTCGCCTCAGCCGAGCGGCTGATCCGCCTGGGCCTGGCCGACGCGGCGGTGGTCGGCGGCGTGGACACGCTGTGCGGCAGCGTGCTGTTCGGCTTCAACTCGCTGGAACTGGTGTCCGACCAGCCCTGCCGCCCCTTCGACGTGGCGCGCGGCGGCATCAGCCTGGGCGAGGCGGCCGGCTTCGCGCTACTGGAGCGCGTTTCCACTGCCCCCACGCTCCCCGCTTCGCGTGGTTCGCTGCCCCCCGAGGGGGCGCTCGCCGCCTTGGGGCGGCCCGGCGGCGGCTCGGGCGCGAGCACAGCCGCTCCGCGCCTGCTGGGCTACGGCGAGGCCAGCGACGCGCACCACATGTCGACCCCGCACCCGGAGGGCGCCGGCGCCGAGCGGGCGCTGAACGACGCCCTGGCGCGCGCCGGCCTGGCGCCCGACGCGATCGACTACATCAACCTGCACGGCACCGCCAGCGCCAAGAACGACGAGGTGGAGGCCGCGCTGGTGGCGCGCCGCTTCCCGGCGCGCACGCATGCCAGCTCGACCAAGGGCTTCACCGGCCACACGCTGGGCGCCGCCGGCATCGTGGAGGCGGTGATCAGCCTGCTGGCGCTGGACACCGGCCTGATGCCCGGCACCGTCAACAGCACCGCGCTGGATCCGGTGTGCGGCCCGCAGATCCGCCTGGCGCCGGCGCACGGCGAGGTGCGGCACGCGCTCTCCAATTCCTTCGG
>NZ_JBIQNC010000022.1:0-37661 GCF_044462705.1 Xenophilus sp. | reverse complement strand
GCGCCGCGCCTGCTCGGGCGAGGGGGCCTCGATCTCGAACACGTTCATGCGGTTGAGGATCGGCTCGGGTACGGCGCGCTCGTCGTTGGCGGTGGTGATCCAGATGACCTGGCTGGCGTCGATCGCCACCTCGGCGAACTCGTCGACGAAGCTGTGGGCGGTGTCGTGCTCCAGCAGCGAGTACAGCGCGCCCAGCGGGTCGTACTGCGCGTCGGCGCTGGCCTTGTCGATCTCGTCCACCACGATCACCGGGTTGGCGTACTGGCCGTCCACCAGCGCCTCGAAGACCTTGCCGGGGCGCGAGCCCTTCCACTGCGCGCTGGCGCCCGAGAGCAGCCAGCCGGCGGTCATGGAACTCATCGGCACCAGCTGCATGCCGGTGCCCAGCAGCTCGGCCAGCTTGCGCGCGAAGTGCGTCTTGCCGATGCCCGGCGGGCCCAGCAGCAGCATCGGCGTGACCTCCAGGCCGTCCTGCGAGTCCTGCGCCAGCGCGACATGGCGGCGCACGTCGTCCAGCGCGTCGGTGAAGTTGGGCAGTTGGTCGTAGAGGGCGGCCATGTCGGGCACGCCGCTGGGCTTGACCTGGAAGCGCTCGGGGCCGCGTTCGAGCATGCGTTCGTAGGTGCTGCGCAGGTGCTCGTGCTCGCGTTCGGGCAGCTTGGCCAGCTTGCGCTCGACCTCGTGCGTCTGGTAGACGCTGCGCAGCTGCGCCACGGGCAACTGGAAGGACGCGCTGGCCGGAACGAGACTGCGGGAATCCATGGACACCTCCGAATCGAACTCGCGTGACGCACAGCATAAGCCGTGCCCGCGCCTTCGTGGTGAGGAGGATTTCGCGGCTGACAGCGCTTGTCTCGCCGCGACTACAGCGACGTCGGATCAGACGCCGCCGGTGGGATGCGTGGGGTCCACCCACAGCACCGTCTCGGGCTTTTCCACCGGCTCGATGTCGATGTTGACCGCCACCGCCTCGCCGTCGCTGCGGCACAGCACGCACTCCAGCGGCTCGGTGGCGCTGGCGTTGATCTCCTGGTGCGGCACGTAGGGCGGCACGTAGATGAAGTCGCCGGGGCCGGCCTCGGCGGTGAATTCGAGGTGCTCGCCCCAGCGCATGCGGGCCTTGCCGCGCACCACGTAGATCACCGATTCGAGGTGCCCGTGGTGGTGGGCGCCGGTCTTGGCGTCGGGGTGGATGGTGACGGTGCCGGCCCACAGCTTCTGCGCGCCGACGCGGGCGAAGTTGATGGCGGCGGCCCGGTTCATGCCGGGCGTCTGAGCGGTGTTCGTGTCGAGCCGGTCGCCGGGGATGACGCGCACCCCGTCGTGCTTCCACGCCGGCTCGGCATGGCCGTGATCGTGCGGGTGATCGTGGGCCATGGCGCGGCGTTCAGGCCGGCTGGGCCAGCACCTGCTGCAGTTCGCCCGACTCGTACATCTCCATCATGATGTCCGAGCCGCCGATGAACTCGCCGCGCACGTACAGCTGCGGGATGGTGGGCCACTGGCTGTAGTCCTTGATGCCCTGGCGGATCTCGGGGTCGTCGAGCACGTTGACCGTGGTGACGGCCTTGGGATCGACGCCGCAGGCCTTCAGGATCTGGATCGCGCGGCCGGAGAAGCCGCACATGGGGAAGCTGGCGCTGCCCTTCATGAACAGCAGGATGTCGCTGCTCTTGACGAGGCCATCGATGCGTTGCTGGACGTCGCTCATGGGGTGTTCCTGGGGCAAAAGGCTGGGGATGCGGGGATTATTTCATCGGCCGCCCGGCCGTGCGCGGGGTGGGGGTTCCGGGTTTTCAGGCGGCCGGCGGGATGCCGAGGCGGGCGGCGCGCAGGCCCAGGTGGTGCATGGCCTCGCGCAGCACCAGCAGCGCAGCGGCGAAGCCGGCGTCGTCGGGCACGCCGGCCTGGGCGGCGGGGCGGCCCAGCGCCAGGTCGGCCAGGCGGGCGAAGGCGGCCTCGACGGTGTCGATGTCCAGCACGTCCCCTGCAGCGCCGATGCCCGCCGCCAGCGCGCCGGTGCCGGCGCCCAGCCACAGTTCGGCCGGGCGCGGCAGCCCGGCCGCCAGGGGCATCACGGCGTCCTCCACCGTCTCGATGGCCGCCTCCAGCGCCAGGGGACTGGCGGGGCGGCCGAAGCGGTGCTGCCGCGCCAGCCGTTCGGGGCCGATGGGCAGCGCGTGCACCTGCGCCTTGCCCTGCGCGTCGCGCCAGCGCAGGGTGGCGTCGTCGGGCGACAGGTCCAGGATGACGGCGGCGGCTGCGTTCATACCGGAGAAGGCCTCCACTGGCCGCCGCTGCAGCGTTCGATGCCGGCCAGGTCGCGGCGCGACTGCACCTGCGCGAAGCCGGCCCGGGCCAGCAGGCCGTGCACCGCGCCGGCCTGGTCGTGGCCGTGCTCCAGCAGCAGCCAGCCGCCATCGGCCAGATGCGCGGGCGCGCCGGCCACGATGCGGCGGATGTCGTCCAGCCCGTCCGCGCCGCTGACCAGCGCCGAGGCGGGCTCGTGGCGCAGCGCCGGCAGGTGCGGGTCGCCCTCGGCGATGTAGGGCGGGTTGCTCACGATCAGGTCGTGGCCGGCCGCCGCGCCGGCCAGCCAGTCGGCCTGCCGGAAGCGCACCGGCAGGTCCAGCCGGGCGGCGTTGGCGCGGGCCACGGCCAGGGCATCGGCGCTGGCGTCCACCGCCTCCACCTGCGCGTCGGGCCGGGCCTGCTGCACGGCCAGGGCGATGGCGCCGCTGCCGGTGCCCAGGTCCAGCACGCGCGGCGCGGCGCGGCCGGCCAGGCACTCCAGCGCCCAGTCGACGATCGTCTCGGTGTCGGGGCGGGGCACCAGCACGCGCGGGTCCACCGCCAGCGCGAGGCCGCGGAATTCCTTTTCGCCGAGCAGATAGGCGACCGGCTCGCCGGCGGCGCGGCGCGCGGCCAGGGCGCCGAAGGCGGCCCAGGCGGGCGCGGGCAGGGCGTCGCGGTCGTGGGCGAGCAGCCAGGCGCGGTCGCCGGCCGGGCGGCCCAGGGCGTGCAGCAGCAGCATCTGCGCGTCGAGCCGGTCCAGGCCCAGGGCGCGCGCGGCCTGCAGCGCCTGCGCCAGGTCGGCCGGCGCGGCGCCGCGGGTCACGCCGACGCCTCCAGCTCGGCCAACTGCTCGGCCTCGCGCGCGGCGCGCAGGGCGGCCACCACCTCGGCCAAGTCGCCTTCCATGATCGCCGCCAGCTTGTACAGCGTCAGGTTGATCCGGTGGTCGGTGAGCCGCCCCTGCGGGAAGTTGTAGGTGCGGATGCGGTCGCTGCGGTCGCCGCTGCCGATCAGGCCCTTGCGGGTGGCGGCCTCTTTCGCGGCACGCTCGCTGCGCTCCTTCTCCTGCAGGCGGGCCTGCAGCACGCGCAGGGCCTGGGCCTTGTTGGCGTGCTGGCTGCGGCCGTCCTGGCATTCGGCCACGATGCCGGTCGGCAGGTGCACCACGCGCACGGCCGAATCGGTCTTGTTGATGTGCTGGCCGCCGGCGCCGCTGGCGCGGAAGGTGTCGATGCGCAGCTCGGCCGGGTTGAGGGTGATGGCCTCGGCCTCGTCGGGCTCGGGCATCACGGCCACGGTGGCGGCGCTGGTGTGGATGCGGCCCTGCGTCTCGGTGGCCGGCACGCGCTGCACGCGGTGGCCGCCGGACTCGAAGCGCAGTTGGCCGTACACGCCGTCGCCCTCCACGCGCAGCACCAGCTCCTTGTAGCCGCCGATCTCGCTCTCGCTGGCGCTCATCACCTCGACCTTCCAGCCCCGGCCGGCGGCGTAGCGGGTGTACATGCGCGCCAGGTCGCCGGCGAACAGGGCCGACTCGTCGCCGCCGGTGCCGGCGCGGATCTCGACGAAGGCGTTGCGCTCGTCGTCGGGGTCCTTGGGCAGCAGCAGGCGCTGGAGTTCGTCCTCCAGCTGCGCCAGCTCGGCCTCGGCGCCGTCGATCTCCTCGCGCGCCATCTCGGCCATGTCCGGGTCGCCGAGCATGTCCTGGGCCGCGGCCAGGTCGGCCTCGCGCTGCTGGTAGCGTGCCCAGCGGCCGGCGACGGCGCTCACCTCGGCATGCTCCTTCGCCAGCGGCCGGTACTTGGCCATGTCGCCCATGACGTCCTCGCGCGAGAGCAGGAAGTCCAGTTCCGCCAGGCGCTGGGCCTGGCGTTCGAGTTGGTGGCGGAGGAAGTCTTTCAAGGGGAGGCGGGCCAGAAGGGGAAGGTGGGCAGGCCGGCACGGCTGCCAGGCTGTGCGGCCGCCATGCTGCAGCCGCTGCGCGCGAGGGCGCCGCTAACGTTCCTTGCGCAGGAACAGGCGCGAGACGGCGGCGGCGGTCTGCTGGCGCGCCTCGGCGTCGCCGGCATGCAGCTCGGCCAGGGCGCCATGCAGCAGCTTCTGCGTCAGGCCGCGCGAGAGGGCTTCCAGCACGGCATCGACGTCGTCGCCGCGCGCCAGCAGCTTGCGCGCGCGCGCCAGCTCGGCCTGCCGCCACTCGTCGGTCTGGGCCTGCAACTGCTGGATCAGCGGCACGTTGGCGCGCTGGTCCATCCAGTGCATGAAGCTGCGCACGCCGGCGTCGATGATGGTCTCGGCCTGCGCCACCGCGGCCTGGCGGCTGGCCTCGCCCTGGCGCACCACGTGGGCCAGGTCGTCCACGGTGTAGAGGTAGATGTCCTCCAGCTGCCGCACTTCCGGCTCGATGTCGCGCGGCACCGCCAGGTCGACCATGAACATGGGCCGGTGCCGGCGCGCCTTGAGCGCCCGCTCCACCGCGCCCAGGCCGATCAGCGGCAGGGTGCTGGCGGTGCAACTGATGACGATGTCGAACTCGGCCAGGCGCCCGGGCAGGTCGGCCAGGCGCATCGCCTCGCCGCCGAAGCGGCCGGCCAGGCTCTCGCCGCGTTCCAGCGTGCGGTTGGCAATCGCGATCTTCTTCGGCGCCCGGGCGGCGAAGTGCGTCACCGCCAGGTCGATCATCTCGCCGGCGCCGACGAACAGCACGCGGGTCTCGCGCAGATCCTCGAAGAGCTGGCTGGCCAGGCGCACGGCGGCGGCGGCCATGCTGACGGAGTGGGCGCCGATCTCGGTGGTGGTGCGCACCTCCTTGGCGACGGCGAAGCTGCGCTGGAAGAGCTGGTTGAGCGTGGTGCCCAGCGCGCCGGCGGTCTCGGCGGCGCGCACCGCGTCCTTCATCTGGCCGAGGATCTGGGCTTCGCCCAGCACCATCGAGTCCAGCCCGGCGGCGACGCGGAAGGCGTGGCGCGCGGCCTGGTCGTCCGACAGGGTGTAGGCGTGCGAGCGCAGCAGGGCGGGCGAGACGCCGCCGCTCTCGGCCAGCCAGCCGACGGTGTGCTCCAGCGCCGGGTGCTCGGCCGCGCAGTAGATCTCGGTGCGGTTGCAGGTGGAGAGGATGGCCGCCTCCACCGGTGGGTGGCCCTGGCTGCCCACGGTGCGGCGCAGGCTCTGCAGCGTGGGGGCGATCTGGTCGAGGGCGAACGCGAAACGACCGCGCAGATCGAGCGGCGCGGTCGTGTGGTTCAAGCCGAGGGCCCAGACTGCCATGGGCCCCGATTATAAAATTTGCACTCGCTATCGCGCCGCGCGCCGCAGCAAGACCCCGGCTATCACGGCGATCGGCCAGGGCGCATGCTCCATGACCCTCCTGGCCCTTCTCAATCACCTGCTGAATTTCGCGCTGCCCGCCCTGGCGGTGGCGCTGGTGCTGGCGCTGGCGGCCCGGCTGTTCATGAAGCGCGGCGCGGGGGCGCCCGGGCTGGCCGCCCAGGTGGCGATCACCTTCGCCGCCGGCGTCGTGGTCCTGCTGGCGGGGCTGGCACTGACCGGCCGCGACGGCCGCATCGGCACCTATGCGGCGCTGGTGGCGGTGAGCGGCACGGTGCAGTGGTGGCTCATCCGCGGCTGGCGGCGCTGATACGGCGCCGGCCTCCGGCTCATCCGCCCGGAGGCGCGGCGTCGGCAGGCGGCGCGGGCGCGGCCGGCGGCGGCACCGCCATGGTCAGCATGGGTGCGGCCAGCGGCAAATCGGCCTGCCGCAGCGCATCCAGGATCGAGAACAGCAGGTCGCTGCGCACGCTGCCGGCCTGCCGCGGGCTGGCGACGTAGGCGATCGCCTGGAAGATCAGCTGCCCGTTCTCGATGCCCTCCAGCGTGAGCGAGGGCGCCGGTGCGGCCAGCACGGCCGGGTGGGCCTGGCAGGCCGCCAGCATCAGCTCGCGCACCCGCTGCGCGTCGCTGGTCAGCGGCATGGGCAGGCGGATCAGCACGCGGCCCTCGGCGTTGGCCAGCGTCATGTTGCGCACGGTCTTGGTGATGAACTCCGAGTTGGGCACGATCAGCGTGGAGCGGTCGCCCAGCTGGATCTCGGTGGCGCGCACGTTGATGCGCTTGACGTCGCCCTCGGTGGTGCCCAGCACCACCCAGTCGCCCACCTTCACCGGCCGCTCGGCCAGCAGGATCAGCCCCGAGATGAAGTTCTGCACGATCGCCTGCAGCCCGAAGCCGATGCCCACCGACAGCGCGCTGGCGATCCAGGCGATGCGGTTGACGCCGATGCCCAGGGCCGACAGCGCGAAGGCCACCACCACGATGCCGCCCACGTAGCCCAGCAGCGTGGCGATGGAGCTGCGCATGCCCGGCTCCAGCGAGGTGGTGGGGAAGTAGTGCTGCTGCAGCCAGTGGCGCAGCACCCGCAGCGCGACGAAGCCGACCACCAGCACCGACACCGCGCTCAGCAGCGCGGCCGGCACGATCTCGAACTCGCCCACCTTCAGCCCGGTGCCGAACTGGCTGCTGCGCTGCACGACCTCGCCCGGTCCGGTGCCCAGCGGCGCCACCAGCGTCACCACCATGTAGAAGAACAGGGCCAGCCGCAGCAGGCCCGAGAGCAGCACCGCCGCCTGGTCCAGCGTGGAGGCCGAGAAGCCGAAGCCGCCCGCCAGCCGCTGCCCCGAGGCGCTGCGCGAGCCCAGCAGCGCCATGCACAGGTCGTCGGCGAACTTGAACAGCACGTAGAACGCGCAGGCGACGATGCCGGTCCAGGTCAGCTGGCTGGCGATGGTGCTGGCCAGCGCGACGTAGCCCAGGCCCACCAGCACGACGATGGCCACCAGCGCCAGCGCCACCAGCGCGCGCAGGGTGCCCACCCACAGCGGCCGGGCCGCGGCGGCGGCCTGGGCGTCGCCGTCCGCGGCGGGCCCGCCGCGCGGCGGGCGCAGGCGCATCAGCATGGCGGCGATCAGCGCGCTCAGGGCCAGAGCGGCGGCCACGTGCGTGGCCACCACCGCGGCGTAGCTGGCGTCCACCAGGGCGTTGATCTGTGTCGGCACCCACACCAGCACGCCGACCAGGGCCGTCAGCGCCGGAAAGGCGCGCAGCCGGCGCGCCATCGGGTCGGCGATCGGCGGCAGCCGCCAGGAAGGCCGCGCATTGGCCAGCAGCGCCCGCCCCAGGCTGACGACGAAGGTGATGAACAGCAGCGCGCCCTGCGCCAGGCGGGCCAGCTTGCGCGTCAGCTCGCCCATCATGTCGTGCGCCTCGAAGACGGCCAGCAGCCCGCGGAAGGCCAGCGCCACCACCAGCAGGTTGGCCGTGACGACGGCGATCACCAGCAGCGAGCGCCGCAGCCGCCCGCCCGGCAGCACGCGCTGGGCCAGCGCCACCAGGCCGCGCTCGACCAGCACGTTGCCCAGGGTGACGGCCAGCGCCGCCAGCAGCAGCGCCCACAGCACGGGGGCGCGGTGCTCGTCCTGGCCGGCGACGGCGGCGGCGGCCTGCAACTCGTCGGCTAGCGGCTGCAGGCGGCGCAGGTCCTGCGGTCGGGCCTCGGCGATGTCGGCCCAGAACTCCTGCGTCAGCGGCGAGGCGGCGCGCTCCGTCAGCTGCGCCTCGAAGTCCTGCCGCCGGCGGGCCAGCAGCTCGTTGGCGCGCTGCTGGGCATCGACCATCACCAGCTTGGCCAGGCGGATGTCGGCGTCCACCGAGTTGCGCTCGCGCGTGAGGGCGGCCCGCTGGCGGGTGATGTCCGGGTCTTCGCCGACGCCGGCGGCCGGCGGGTTGCCCAGCTCGCCCAGGCGCGCGTTGAGGTCGTTCAGGCGGCCGGTGCGCTGGGCGACGAACTTCTGCGCGCCGGTGGCGATGGCGTCGACCTCCCGCACCAGGCGGCGCGCCTCCTCGCCGGTGTCGGCCGAGGTCGGCAGGCGGTCGAGCTGGGCGCGCAGCTCGGCGACATCCGGCGCCGCCTCCGCGGCGGGCGCCTGAGCCTGGGCGTGCGCGGGCAGGGCGCCCGGGCCGGCGTGCAGCAGCAGCACGGCGAGCACGAGCGCCAGGGCGGCGCCGAGGCGGGTATTCCAGCTCATGCGGCCCATCATAGAAAAGCGGGCGCGGCGGCCCGGTCGCGCCGGCGCTTCAGCCCTGCGGCGCGAAGAGGTCCACCCGGTCGGTGATGATCCCGTCGGTGCCCAGGTCGATCAGGCGCTGGGCGGCCCATTCGTCGTTGACCGTGTAGCTCAGTTGCCGCAGGCCGGCGGCGCGGGCGGCACCGACGCTGGCGGCGTCCCACAGCGCGTGGTTGCACACTACGGCCGCGCAGCCCAGCGACTTCGCCTCGTCCAGCCAGCCTTCGCGCAGCGTGTCGAGCAGCAGGCCGCGCGGCAGATGCGGGGCGGCCTCCCGGGCGGCGGCCAGCGCGTCGGGCTTGAAGGAGGTGAGCAGCGGCGGCACCGGCGCGCCGGCCCACAGATGCCCGGCCTCGTGCGCCACGGCCGCGCCGGTCTCGCGCTCGGTGCCGGGGGTGGGCTTGATCTCGATGTTCAGCAGGTGGCCGTTGGCCAGGCAGAAGCGCGCCAGCGCGGCCAGCGTGGGCAGCGGCTCGCCGGCGTAGCGGCGCGAGTGCCAGCCGCCGGCGTCGCGCTGCGACAGCTCGGACCAGGGCTGCTCGCCGCCGATGCCGGTGCCGTCGGTGGTGCGGTCCAGGGCCGCGTCGTGCATCAGGAACACCACGCCGTCGCGGCTGAGCTTGGCATCGCACTCGAACATGCGGTAGCCGTGCTCCGCGCCCAGGCGGAAGGCGGCGAGCGTGTTCTCGGGCGCGAGCCGCCCGGCGCCGCGGTGGGCGATCCAGCGCGGGTAGGGCCAGGAGGGCAGCGGGCGGCTCATTCCGCCCGCTTGCCGGAACCGGCGTCGAACCAGTGCAGCTTGTCCTTGCGCGCCGACATGCGCACCGTGTCGCCGACCTTGGGCGCGAACTGGCCCTCGTCGACGCGGGCGATGATCTGCTCGTCGCCGATGCGGCCGTAGACCAGGCGCTCCGCGCCCAGCAGCTCGACCTGCTCCACGTTCACGCTCCAGCCGTCGGCCTCGCCCACCACGATGTGCTCGGGTCGGATGCCGAGGATCTGCCCGCTGCGCACGCCCGGCGCCGCCTTGAGCAGGTTCATCGGCGGCGAGCCGATGAAGCTGGCGACGAAGGTGGTGGCGGGCCGGTTGTAGACCTCTTCGGGCGTGCCGAACTGGTCCATCACGCCGGCGTTCATCACGATGATGCGCTGGGCCAGCGTCATCGCCTCCACCTGGTCGTGGGTGACGAACAGCGAGGTGATGCCCAGCTCGCGGTGCAGCTTCTGGATCTCCAGGCGGGTCTGGGCGCGCAGCTTGGCGTCCAGGTTCGACAGCGGTTCGTCGAACAGGAACACCTGCGGCTGGCGCACGATGGCGCGGCCCATCGCCACGCGCTGGCGCTGGCCGCCCGAGAGTTCGCGCGGCTTGCGCTCCAGCAGGTGCGACAGCTCCAGGATCTTGGCCGCCTTGTCCACCCGCTGCTTGATCTCGGCCTTGGGCACGCCCTGGATCTTGAGCCCGTACGCCATGTTGTCGTAGTTGCTCATGTGCGGGTAGAGCGCGTAGTTCTGGAACACCATCGCGATGTCGCGCTGCGCGGGCTCGACGTCGTTGACCACGCGGCTGCCGATGGCGATCTCGCCGGCGGAGATCTCCTCCAGGCCCGCGACCATGCGCAGCAGGGTGGACTTGCCGCAGCCCGAGGGGCCGACGATGACGACGAACTCGCCGTCCCCGATCTCCGCGGAGACGCCGTGGATGACCTGGTTGGCCTTGGCGCCCTTGCCGTAGCGCTTGATGACGTTGCGAAACGTAATGCCGGACATGCTGTTGTGCTCTTGTGTTCTCGCGTTTACTTCTCGGTGTCCACCAGGCCCTTGACGAACCAGCGCTGCATCAGCACCACCACGATGGCCGGCGGCACCAGCGCCAGGATGGCGGTGGCCATCACCAGGTTCCAGTCCACCGCCGCGTCGCCCGAGGCGATCATGCGCTTGATGCCGATCACCACCGGGTACATGTCCTCGCTGGTGGTGGCCAAGAGCGGCCACAGGTACTGGTTCCAGCCGTAGATGAACTGGATCACGAACAGCGCCGCGATCGAGGTCTGCGACAGCGGCACCAGCACGTCCTTGAAGAAGCGCATGGGGCCCGCGCCGTCGATGCGCGCCGCCTCCACCAGCTCGTCGGGCACCGACAGGAAGAACTGCCGGAACAGGAAGGTGGCGGTGGCCGAGGCGATCAGCGGCACCGTCAGGCCCGCGTAGGTGTTGAGCATGTTCAGGTCGGCCAGCACCTTGTAGGTGGGCAGGATGCGCACCTCCACCGGCAGCATCAGCGTCACGAAGATCAGCCAGAACACGATCTTCTTGAACGGGAAGCGGAAGTAGACGATGGCGAAGGCCGACAGCAGCGAGATGGCGATCTTGCCGACCGCGATCACCATCGCGGTGACGAAGCTGATCCACATCATGCGGCCGACCACCACGCGCGCGCCCTGGGTGTCGGCGCCGGTCAGCGCGGCGGTGTAGTTCTCGACCATGTGGGCGCCCGGCACCAGCGGCATGGGCACGCGCAGGATCTCGTCGCGCGTGTGGGTGGAGGCGACGAAGGCCAGGTAGATCGGGAAGGCGATCAGCAGGATGCCCAGGATGAGCACCAGGTGCGAGACGAAGGTCAGGCCGGGGCGGCGTTCAACCATGGGCGAGGCTCCGGGCGAAGGTGGGGCGGTGCATCAGTACTGGACCTTCTTTTCGACGTAGCGGAACTGGATCACCGTGAGCGCGACGACGATGACCATCAGCACCACCGACTGCGCGGCCGAGCCGCCCAGGTCCAGCGCCCGGAAGCCGTCGTGCCAGACCTTGTAGACCAGGATCGCCGTGTCGCGGCCCGGGCCGCCCTCGGTCGTGGCGTGCACGATGGCGAAGGTGTCGAAGAAGGCGTAGACCACGTTCATCACCAAGAGGAAGAAGGTGGTGGGCGACAGCAGCGGGAACTGGATGCTGAAGAAGCGCCGCAGCGGCCCGGCGCCGTCGATGGCGGCCGCCTCGATCAGCGCCTTGGGGATGGACTGCAGGCCGGCCAGGAAGAACAGGAAGTTGTAGGAGATCTGCTTCCACACGGCCGCGACCACGATCAGCGTGAGCGCCTGGCCGGAGTTGAGCAGGTGGTTCCAGTCGAAGCCCGTCTGGCGCAGCCAGTAGGTCACCACGCCGATGCTGGGCGAGAACATGAAGATCCACAGCACCCCCGCGATGGCCGGCGCCACGGCGTACGGGATGATCAGGAAGGTCTTGTAGACCAGGGCGCCGCGCAGGATGCGGTCGGCGAAGACGGCCAGCACCATCGACAGCGTGATGCCGCTGACCGCCACCAGCACCGAGAAGATGGCCGTGATCTTGAACGAGTCGATGTAGGCCGGGTCTTCGAACAGCGTCCGGAAGTTGTCCAGGCCGACGAAGGTGGTGGAGGTGCCGAAGGCATCCTCGGCCTGCACCGACTGCAGCATGGCCTGGCTGGCGGGCCAGAAGAAGAAGACCAGGATCACCGCCATCTGCGGCGCGATCAGCAGCCAGGGCAGCCAGGCGGATCGGAAGAGAACGCGTTTTTCCATGAAGCCTCTGGAAACGAAAACGCCCGCGCGGCATCTTTGCGGGCGTGCGAGTCTACTGCGACGACGCACTCCCTCCCCCGCCTGGCGGGGGAGGGCAGGGAGGGGGTGCTCCAGTGCCGCCGCAGGCGAACAAGGGCTTTCAGCCCTTGTTCGCCTTCTGGAAGCGTTCGAGCTGCTCGTTGCCGCGCTTGACCGCCGCGTCCAGCGCCTGCTTGGGCGTGGCCTTGCCGGACCAGATCTGCTCCGTCTCCTCGTCGATGATGGTGCGGATCTGCACGAAGTTGCCCAGGCGGATGCCGCGCGACTTGTCGGTGGTCTTGCGGATCATCTGCGTCACGGCCACGTCGGTGCCCGGCTTCTCCTTGTAGAAGCCCGAGTCCTCCGTCAGCTTGTAGGCGGCCATGGTGATGGGCAGGTAGCCGGTGCGCTTGTGGCTCTCGGACTGCACCTTGGCGTCGGACAGGAAATCGAAGAACTTCGCCACGCCCTTGTAGTGGTCGGCCGGCTTGCCGGACATCACCCACAGGCTGGCGCCGCCGATCACGGTGTTCTGCGGCGCGCCCTTCACGTCGGGGTAGTAGGGCAGCGTGGAGATGCCGTAGGCGAACTTGGCGTCCTTGGACACGCGCGCGTACAGCCCCGAGGAGCCGGTCATCATCGCGCACTCGCCGGAGGGGAAGGAGGCGTCGGCGGCATTGCCGCGGCCCTTGTAGACGAAGGTGCCGTCCTTGGCCATCTTCGCCAGGTTCTCGAAGTGCTTGAGCTGCAGCGGCGCGTTGAAGACCAGCCGCGCCTTGGTGCCGCCGAAGCCGTTGTTCTCGCTGGCGAACAGGGTGTTGTGCCAGGCCGAGAAGCTCTCCAGCTGCGTCCAGCTCATCCAGCTGGTGGTGAAGGGGCACTTGTGGCCCGAGGCCTTGAGCTTGTCGGCCGCGGCGAACACTTCGGGCCAGGTGGTGGGCGCCTTGTCGGGGTCGAGGCCGGCGGCCTTGAAGGCGTCCTTGTTGTAGTAGAAGATGGTGGTCGAGCTGTTGAGCGGGTAGCTCAGCATCTGGCCGTTGGGCGCCGTGTAGTAGCCGGCCACGGCGGGCACGTAGGCGTTCTGGTCGAACTTGACGCCGCCCTGCTTCATCACCTCGGCCACCGGCTTGATGGCGCCCTTGGAGGCCATCATGGTGGCGGTGCCGACCTCGAAGACCTGCAGGATGTCCGGCGCGTTGCCGGCGCGGAAGGCGGCGATGGCCGCGGTCATCGACTCGTCGTAGCCGCCCTTGTAAGTGGGCACTACCTTGTAGTCCTTCTGGCTCTCGTTGAACTGCTTGGCGAGGTCGCCGACCCATTCGCCGAGCGGGCCGCTCATCGAGTGCCACCACTGGATCTCGGTCTGTGCCTGGGCCGGGACGGCGAAGGCGGCAGCCAGCGCAGCGGCGCCGGCAAGCATGTTGAATCGCATGCAAAAACTCCTGCTGGAAATAACAAAGCCGCGCATGCTATGGCCTTTTCGTGACAGCGCGGCGGCGATCGTTTGTCGCACGGCACGCGGCCGGCCGCGTAGCGGGGAAACCCTTTTCCTGCAACGGGCCGCGCAAGACCGCACTGGTAGTGTGCTGCGGTGCAGCATGCTAGGCTGCAGGCCCTTCTTTCCGACCCTCCTCCCGACCACCCGCCGCGCCATGACGACCAAGACCTCCCTGGACAAGAGCAAGATCAAGTTCCTGCTGCTGGAGGGCATCCATCCCTCCGGCGTGGAGCTCATCCGGGCGGCGGGCTACAGCCAGGTCGAGGTGCTCGCGGGCGCGCTCGACGCGGAGGAGCTCAAGGCCCGCGTGGCCGACGTGCATTTCCTGGGCATCCGCTCGCGCACGCAGCTCACGCCCGAGATCTTCGCGGCGGCCCGCAAGCTGGTGGCGGTGGGCGCCTTCTGCATCGGCACCAACCAGATCGACCTGGGCGCGGCGCTCGAGCATGGCGTGGCGGTGTTCAACGCGCCGTACTCCAACACCCGCTCGGTGGCCGAGCTGGTGCTGGCCGAGGCCATCCTGCTGCTGCGCGGCGTGCCCGAGAAGAACGCCGTGGCCCACCGCGGCGGCTGGCTCAAGAGCGCCGAGAACGCCTTCGAGATCCGCGGCAAGACGCTGGGCATCGTCGGCTACGGCTCCATCGGCGCGCAGCTGTCGGTGCTGGCCGAGGCGCTGGGCATGCACGTGGTCTTCTACGACGTGGTGACCAAGCTGCCGCTGGGCAACGCGCAGCAGGTGCGCAGCCTGAACGAGCTGCTGGGCGCGGCCGACATCGTGAGCCTGCATGTGCCGCAGCTGCCCTCGACGCAGTGGATGATCGGCGAGGCGCAGATCGCGGCCATGAAGCCCGGCGCCATCCTCGTCAACGCCTCGCGCGGCACGGTGGTCGAGATCGAGCCGCTGGCGGCCGCGATCAAGGCGAAGAAGCTGCTCGGTGCGGCCATCGACGTTTTCCCGGTCGAACCCAAGAGCAACAAGGACGAGTTCGTCTCGCCCCTGCGCGGGCTGGACAACGTGATCCTCACGCCGCACATTGGCGGCTCGACGATGGAGGCGCAGGCCAACATCGGCGTGGAGGTGGCCGAGAAGCTGGTCAAGTACAGCGACAACGGCACCACCACCAGCAGCGTCAACTTCCCCGAGGTGGCGCTGCCGGCCCACCCCGGCAAGCACCGCCTGCTGCACGTGCACCGCAACGTGCCGGGCGTGCTCTCGGCCGTCAACGGGGTGTTCGCCGACACCGGCATCAACATCTCGGCGCAGTACCTGCAGACCAACGAGAAGGTGGGCTACGTGGTGACCGACATCGACGCCGGCTCCTCCGAGCGGGTGCTGGAAAAGCTGGCGCAGGTGCCGGGCACCATCCGCAGCCGGGTGCTGTTCTAAAGCCCTGCCGGCAGCCCGGGCCGCCGCCGGAGGCGGCCCGGGAATAAAATTCCGGCCCCGGTACGAGGGCGCGCGGCGCCCCGCCGAGGCGCCACCCCCCGATGAATGCCCCGACCGCGCTGACCGCGTTGCTGTCGCAGGCCGCCGAGCCGGCGCGCCTGCGCGAGATTCCGTACAACTACACCAGCTTCTCCGACCGCGAGATCGTCATCCGCCTGCTGGGCGGCCGGGGCTGGGAGCTGCTGCAGAGCCTGCGCCAGGAGCGCCGCACCGGCCGTTCCGCCCGGATGCTGTACGAGGTGCTGGGCGACATCTGGGTGGTGCAGCGCAACCCCTACCTGATCGACGACCTGCTGGACAACCCGCGCCGCCGCGGGCAACTCGTCGAAGCCCTGCGGCACCGCCTGGCCGAGGTCCAGAAGCGCCGCACCCCGCAGGACGACCCGCAGCGCGACGCGCTGGTGGGCGAGCTGTGCGCGCTGGCCCAGGCCGCCGTGGAGTCCTTCGGCCGATCCTTCGACGAGATCGCCGCGCTGCGCCGCCAGGCCCGCAAGGTGCTGGGGCGCCTGACGGCCCGGGACAACATCAAGTTCGACGGCCTGTCGCGCGTGTCGCACGTCACCGACGCCACCGACTGGCGGGTGGAGTACCCCTTCGTCGTGCTCACGCCCGACACCGAGGCCGAGATGGCGAAGCTGGTGGCCGGCTGCTTCGAGCTGGGCCTGACCATCATCCCGCGCGGCGGCGGCACCGGCTACACCGGCGGCGCCATCCCGCTGACCTGGAAGAGCGCGGTCATCAACACCGAGAAGCTGGAGGCGATGACCGAGGTGGAGATGATCGAGCTGCCCGGCCTGGAAGGCCGGCAGGTGCCGACCATCTGGACCGAGGCCGGCGTCGTCACCCAGCGCGTGGCCGACGCGGCCGAGCGCGCGGGCTACGTCTTCGCGGTCGATCCCACGTCGGCCGAGGCCTCGTGCGTGGGCGGCAACGTGGCGATGAACGCGGGCGGCAAGAAGGCCGTGCTGTGGGGCACGGCGCTGGACAACCTCGCCTCCTGGCGCATGGTCACGCCGCAGGCCGAGTGGCTGGAGGTCACGCGCATCGGCCACAACCTGGGCAAGATCCACGACGCCGAGAGCGCGGTGTTCGAGCTGCAGTACTTCGCCGCCGACGGCAGGACGAAGCTGCGCAGCGAGCGCCTCACGATCCCCGGCAAGACCTTCCGCAAGGAAGGCCTGGGCAAGGACGTGACCGACAAGTTCCTCTCCGGCCTGCCGGGCATCCAGAAGGAAGGCTGTGACGGCCTGATCACCAGCTGCCGCTGGGTGGTGCACCGCATGCCGGCACACACCCGCACGGTGTGCCTCGAGTTCTTCGGCCATGCCAAGGACGCGGTGCCCAGCATCGTCGAGATCAAGGAGTTCATGTTCGCCGAGCAGAAGCGCAGCGGCGTGCTGCTGGCGGGCCTCGAACACCTGGACGACCGGTACCTCAAGGCCGTGGGCTACGCCACCAAGAGCAAGAAGCACGGCGGCCTGCCCAAGATGGTGCTGTTCGGCGACATCGCCGGCGATGACGCCGACGCGGTGGCGCGCGTCACGTCGGAAGTGGTGCGCATCGCCAACTCGCGCTCGGGCGAGGGCTTCGTCGCCATCAGCCCCGAGGCGCGCAAGAAGTTCTGGCTCGACCGCAAGCGCACGGCCGCCATCAGCCGCCACACCAACGCCTTCAAGATCAACGAGGACGTGGTGATCCCGCTGCCGCGCATGGCCGAGTACACCGACGGCATCGAGCGCATCAACATCGAGCTGAGCCTGCGCAACAAGATCCGCCTGGCGCACGAGCTGGAGGCGTTCCTCTCGCGCGGCAGCCTGCCGCTGGGCAAGAGCGACGACGCGCACGAGATCCCGGCGGCCGAGCTGCTGGAAGGCCGCGTGCAGCAGGCCATCGCCCTGGTGCGCGAGGTGCGCTCGCGCTGGGCGAGCTGGCTGGGCGACGCGGACGCGCTCTTCCCGCGGCTGCAGAGCCACGAGCTGCGCGCGAGCTGGAAGACCGAGCTGAAGGCGCCGCTGGCGCGCATCTTCTCGGGCGCCGAGTTCGCGCCCATCCTGGCCGAGTGCGACGCCATCCACAAGCGCGTGCTCAAGGGCCGCGTGTGGGTGGCGCTGCACATGCATGCCGGCGACGGCAACGTGCACACCAACATCCCCGTCAACAGCGACGACTACGAGATGCTGCAGACCGCGCACGAGGCGGTGGCGCGCATCATGACGCTGGCGCGCGGCCTCGACGGCGTGATCTCCGGCGAGCACGGCATCGGCATCACCAAGCTGGAGTTCCTGAGCGACGCGGAGCTGGCGCCCTTCGCGCGCTACAAGCAGCAGGTCGATCCGGAAGGCCGCTTCAACAGGGGCAAGCTGCTGCGCGACGGCTCGCATCCGCTGCACGCGGACCTGACCAGCGCCTACACGCCCAGCTTCGGCCTGATGGGGCACGAGTCGCTGATCATGCAGCAGAGCGACATCGGCGCCATCGCCGACTCGGTCAAGGACTGCCTGCGCTGCGGCAAGTGCAAGCCGGTGTGCGCCACCCACGTGCCGCGCGCCAACCTGCTGTATTCCCCGCGCAACAAGATCCTCGCCACCTCGCTGCTGGTGGAGGCCTTCCTGTACGAGGAGCAGACGCGCCGCGGCATCAGCATCAAGCACTGGGAGGAGTTCGAGGACGTGGCCGACCACTGCACGGTGTGCCACAAGTGCCTCACGCCCTGCCCGGTGAAGATCGACTTCGGCGACGTGTCGATGAACATGCGCAACCTGCTGCGCAAGATGGGGCAGAAGAGCTTCCGGCCCGGCAACGCGGCGGCGATGTTCTTCCTCAACGCGACCAACCCGGCCACCATCAAGGCGGTGCGCGCCGGCATGGTAGGGGTGGGCTTCAAGGCCCAGCGCCTGGCCAGCGACCTGCTGCGCGCGGCGGCGAGGAAGCAGACCGCCCATCCGCCGGCCACGCTCGGCCCGGCGCCGCTCAAGGAACAGGTCATCCACTTCGTCAACAAGAAGATGCCCGGCGGCCTGCCCAAGCGCACCGCGCGTGCGCTGCTGGACATCGAGGACGCCGACTACGTCCCGATCATCCGCAACCCGAAGGCCACCACGACCGAGACCGAGGCGGTTTTCTACTTCCCCGGCTGCGGCTCGGAGCGCCTGTTCTCGCAGGTCGGCCTGGCGACGCAGGCGATGCTCTGGCATGCGGGGGTGCAGACGGTGCTGCCGCCCGGCTACCTGTGCTGCGGCTACCCGCAGCGCGGCGGCGGCCAGTTCGACAAGGCCGAGCAGATGATCACCGACAACCGGGTGCTGTTCCACCGCGTGGCCAACACGCTGAACTACCTGGACATCAAGACGGTGGTGGTCAGCTGCGGCACCTGCTACGACCAGCTCCAGGGCTACCAGTTCGACAAGATCTTCCCCGGCTGCCGCATCGTGGACATCCACGAGTACCTGCTGGAAAAGGGCATCCGCCTGGAGGCCAACGCGGCTGCCTACCTCTACCACGACCCCTGCCACACGCCGCTCAAGCAGCAGGACCCGATGAAGACCGTCAAGGCGCTGGTCGGCGAGCACGTGCTCAAGAGCGAGCGCTGCTGTGGCGAGTCGGGCACGCTGGGCGTGACGCGGCCCGACATTTCGACGCAGATCCGCTTCCGCAAGGAGGAGGAGCTGAGGAAGGGCGAGGCGGCGCTCAAGGCCCAGGGTGCCGTCGGCGAGAAGGGCAACGTGAAGATCCTGACGAGCTGCCCGAGCTGCCTGCAGGGCCTCTCGCGCTACGGCAACGACCTGAACAACGGCCTGCTCGAAGCCGACTACATCGTGGTCGAGATGGCCCGTCAGATCCTCGGCGAAGACTGGATGCCCCGCTACGTCGAGGTCGCCAACCAGGGTGGCATCGAAAGGGTGCTCGTATGACGAACCACTTCACGACCACATGCTCGCTGTGCGAGGGCGCCGGCGGGCGCGTGGTGTACGAGTCGCCGGCCTTCCGGGTGATCCAGGCCGAGGAGGCGGGCTTCCCGGCCTTCTACCGCGTCGTGTGGTCGGACCACGTGGCCGAGTTCTCCGACCTCTCGGCCGCCGAGCGCGCCCGGTGCATGGCGGCCGTCGCGGCGGTCGAGGAGGCCCTGCGCGACGTGCTGGCGCCCACCAAGGTCAACCTGGCGGCGCTGGGCAACCAGGTGCCGCACCTGCACTGGCACGTCATCGCCCGCTTCGACTGGGACAGCCACTTCCCCGGCCCGGTGTGGGCCGGCGCCCGGCAGGACCGCAGCACCGCCCACGAGGCCGAACTGCTGCTGAAGCTGCCGGCGGTGGATGCGGCCATCACGGCGAAGCTGAAGGCGCTGGACGCGGCCTGAGCGCGCCGGGCGTCAGGCTCAGCGTGCGGCCGCGCGCTGCGGCCGGTCGGCGCACAGTTGCCTGAAGGCCGTGTCCTGGCGCAACTGGGCGCGGAACCGGTTCGCTTCCGGCGTGCCGGGCGTACAGACTTTCTCGAGTTCCTGGCGGGCGCCGCGATGGCCGGCGCTGGCGGCGTGGGCCAGCAGGCGCACGGCCTCGAAGGGCAGGGCGCCAGCGGATGACGGTGCCGCCGGCGCTGCGGCCGCGCCGGCCCGTGCGGGCGGTGCCGGGTCCAGCACGCGGCCGGGCCCCGGACCCGTGCCGATGCGCTCCACCGCGGTGAAATCGCCGGTGCGGCCGGCGCGCTCGACCATCTGCCGGTAGGCGTCCATCATGGCCGAGGTGTCCTTCGGGGTCAGCTCCCTGGCCGGCCGCGCGAGGTAGGCCGCCACCTCGGGCGGCAGCGCGGCGTTGACCGCGCTCAGCTCGCCGCCGGCCTTCAGGCCGGTGCGCGCCGCGTCGTCGGCCAGGCCGCCGGCGGCCGAGGCCGCGCCGCGGCCGGCCAGTTCGGCCGCGCCTTCCGCGCCGGCGACGCCCACCGCCGCGCCCTTGCCCGCGGTGCCCGCCGCCTTGCCGGCGCCGCCGGCCGCCTTGCCGATCTTCGCCAGCGCACCCCAGAGCGCGTGGCCGGGCTGGGGCGCCAGCGCCAGGGCGGCGATGAGCGCGCAGGCGGGCAGCGCGGAGAACCGGGGCAGGCGTGGAGCGGCGGGCATCCGGCGATCATAGGAACGCCGCTGCGCCGGGCCGGGCCGCATACGCATGAAGGTCTTCGCGGGCGCGGCATACTGCGCAGCCCGCGCACTTTCCGCTTCGACGCCGAAATCTCATGGCTGGCCTGCGACCCGAGACCCCCACCCCCGTGTCCATCACCCTGCACGGCGCCTCGCGCGTGCTGGAGGTGGGCTTTTCCGACGGCGCCGTGTTCCGCATTCCCTTCGAGCTGATGCGCGTGTACTCGCCCTCGGCCGAGGTGCAGGGCCACGGGCCCGGCCAGGAGGTGCTGCAGACGGGCAAGCGCGAGGTGCAGATCGTCGACCTGCAGCCGGTGGGCAACTACGCGGTGCAGCCGGTCTTCAGCGACGGGCACGAGAGCGGCATCTATTCGTGGGACCTGCTGTACGAACTCGGCGCGAAGCAGGACGAACTGTGGGCCGCCTACGCGCGCCGCCTGGCCGAAGCGGGCATCGACCGCGATGCGCCGATGCCGCCCAGGGCCGGCCACGGCTGCGGCCACCACTAACATTGCCTCCATGAGCACCACCCACTTCGGCTTCGAATCCGTCGACGAGAACGACAAGGCGCGCCGCGTGCGCGGCGTGTTCGACTCGGTCGCCCCGCGCTACGACCTGATGAACGACCTCATGTCGATGGGCCTGCACCGCGCATGGAAGGCCTACACCGTCATGGTCGCCAACGTGCGCGAGGGCTCGAAGGTGCTCGACATCGCCGGCGGCACCGGCGACCTGGCGCTGGCCTTCGCGAAGAAGGTGGGCGCCGGCGGCCAGGTGGTGCACACCGACATCAACGAGGCCATGCTGCGCACCGGCCGCGACCGCCTGCTCGATGCCGGCGTGGTGCTGCCCACCGTGGTGTGCGACGCGGAGAAGCTGCCCTTCGCCGACAGCCACTTCGACGTGGTCACGGTGGCCTTCGGCCTGCGCAACATGACGCACAAGGACGCGGCGCTCAAGGAGATGAACCGCGTGCTCCGGCCCCGCGGCAAGCTGCTGGTGCTGGAGTTCTCGCGCGTGGCCCAGCCGCTGCGCAAGGCCTACGACTGGTACTCCTTCAACATCCTGCCGCGGCTGGGCCAGGCCATCGCGGGCGATGCCGACAGCTACCGCTACCTGGCCGAGTCGATCCGGATGCATCCGGGCCAGGAAGAACTCAAGACCCTCATGCGGGAGGGCGGTTTCGGACATGTGGACTATCACAACTTGACGGGGGGAATCGTCGCGCTTCATGTTGGAATCAAGTGCTAGTGGAGCCCACTTCCGTTTTCCCGGACGATGCAGTGAGGCTGGGATGAATCAGAGATCCGTCAGAGGAGACGAACGATGAAGCGAAATATCTGGGCCGTGCTGCTCGTGTGTGCATCGGTGACGCTGGTGAGCCTGGACGCCGATGCGCGGCGCATCGGCGGCGGCAAGTCCTTCGGCCGCCAGTCGAACAACGTGACGCAGCGCGAGGCCGCCACGCCGAACACGCCGGCGGCGCCGGCGCAGAACGCCGCGCCCGGCAGCAATGCGGCTGCACGTCCCGGCGCGGCCGCGGCCGGTGCCGCGCAGGCGGCCAAGCGCCCGTGGGCCGGCATCCTCGGCGGCATCGCCGCCGGCCTGGGCCTGGCCTGGCTGGCCAACGCGCTGGGCCTGGGCCCGGCCTTCGCCAACATCCTGCTGATCGCCCTGCTGGCAATGGCCGGCCTGGCCCTGTGGCGCATGTTCGCCGCCCGCGGCAACCTGGCGATGCAGGGCGCCGGCGGCCCGGCCGGCGCACGCCTGCCGCGGCAGTACAGCCCGCGCAACGTCGGCAACGACGCGTCGGCCCGCCCCTGGGAGCACCAGGGCGCGGCCTTCGACGGCAGCGCGCCGGCCTCGTCCGGCACGGCGCTGGGCGGCAGCGGCGGCGGCGTGTCCATCGGTTCGGCGCTGTCGGGCGCGCAGGGCTGGGGCGTGCCGGCCGGCTTCGACGCCGACGGCTTCCTGGCCGCCGCCAAGCGCAACTTCGTGACCCTGCAGGACGCCTGGGACCGCGCCGACGTGCGCACCCTGCGCTCGATGATGACCGACGGCATGGTCGAGGAGATCCAGGCCCAGCTCGCCGAGCGCGAGCGCAGCTCCGGCGGCCAGCCCAACACCACCGAGGTGGTGATGCTCGACGCCAAGCTGCTGGGCATCGAGGAACTGCCCGACGCCTACCTGGCCAGCGTGGAGTTCTCCGGGATGATCCGCGAGGATGCCTCGGCCGGCCCCAGCCCCTTCCGCGAGGTGTGGAACATGAGCAAGCCCGTGTCGGGCGGCGGCTGGCTGGTGGCAGGGGTGCAGGCGCTGCAATAAAGCTGCACGGTCTGCGCGGCAGCGGCGTTCCAGGCCGCCGCCGCCGGGATAATGGGGGACATGGCCACCACACCATCGTCCCCCTTCGCGTTTCTGGAAGACCTGCTCGGCCGCATCGGCGAGAAGTTGCAGCCGCCCGCCTGGGCGGTGCACGAGGTGCAGCACCGCGCGATCCTCTTCGTCAACCATGTGCTGCAGCAGGAGCCGGAGGCGCAGGACCGCCTGGCGCGCCAGCAGGGCAGGGTGGCGCTGTTCCGCTGGCGCCACTTCCACGTGCGCGTGGTGGCCACGCCGGCCGGCCTGCTGGACCTGGCGCCCGAGACGGCCCAGCCCGACCTCACCCTCACCGTGGCCGAGCCCTCGCCCTTCGCCATCGCCGGCGCCACGCTGCGCGGCGACAAGCCGAAGGTGGAGATCGAGGGCGACGTGCAGCTCGCCGCCGAGATCAACTGGCTGGCCGACCACGTGCGCTGGGACGTGGAGGACGACCTGGCCCGCCTGATCGGCGACGCGCCGGCCCACGCCATCGGCAGCACCGCGCGCAAGGTGGCGGCGGCGCTGCGCCAGTTCATCGACAAGGCAGCGCGCACGGCCCCGTCCGCACGACCTCCAGCCGGCGGCGGCACTGAATGAGGCGCTTCGCCCGCGGCGTCGTCATCGTCTGGGTCGCGCTGCGCTACGGCCTGGACGAACTCGTCCTCACGAGCTTCCAGAAGCCCTGGCTGCGCGCGCTGGGCCGGATCATCTCGGTCGGCCGCAACCTGGACGCCCCGCGCGGCCAGCGCCTGCGCGAGGCGCTGGAGCGGCTCGGGCCCATCTTCGTCAAGTTCGGCCAGGTGCTGTCCACCCGGCGCGACCTGCTGCCGCCGGACATCGCCGACGAGCTGGCCTGGCTGCAGGACCGGGTGCCGCCCTTCGACTCGGCGGTGGCCATCGCCACCATCGAGCGCGCCTTCCGGCGCCCGGTGAGCGAGATCTTCGAGCAGTTCGATGCCACGCCGGTGGCCAGCGCCTCCATCGCGCAGGTGCACTTCGCCACCCTGCGCGACCCGCACGGCGGCATCCGCGAGGTGGCCGTGAAGGTGCTGCGCCCCGGCATGCGCAGCGTGATCGACAAGGACCTGGAGCTGATGGCCATGATGGCCGGCTGGGTGGAGCGCGCCTCGGCCGACGGCAAGCGCCTCAAGCCGCGCCAGGTGGTGGCCGAGTTCGACAAGTACCTGCACGACGAGCTGGACCTGGTGCGCGAGGCGGCCAACGCCGCGCAGCTGCGCCGCAACATGGCCGAGCTGGACATGCTGCTGATCCCGGAGATGTTCTGGGACCTGTGCCACGAGGAAGTCATCGTGATGGAGCGCATGAAGGGCGTGCCCATCGCGCAGCTCGACCGCCTGCGCGCGGCCGGCGTGGACATCCCCAAGCTGGCGCGCGACGGCGTGACCATCTTCTTCACCCAGGTCTTCCGCGACGGCTTCTTCCACGCCGACATGCACCCGGGCAACATCCAGGTGAGCCTGGCGCCCGAGACCTTCGGACGCTACATCTCGCTGGACTTCGGCATCGTGGGCACGCTCACCGAGTCGGACAAGGAATACCTGGCGCAGAACTTCGCCGCCTTCTTCCGGCGCGACTACAAGCGCGTGGCCGAACTGCACCTGGAAAGCGGCTGGGTGCCCGAGGGCACCCGGGTGGACGAGCTGGAGGCCGCCATCCGCACCGTCTGCGAGCCGTACTTCGACCGGCCGCTCAAGGAGATCTCGCTGGGCATGGTGCTGATGCGCCTGTTCCAGACCTCGCGCCGCTTCCATGTCGAGATCCAGCCGCAGCTCGTGCTGCTGCAGAAGACGCTGCTGAACATCGAGGGCCTGGGCCGCCAGCTCGACCCGGAGCTGGACCTGTGGCACACGGCCAAGCCCTTCCTGGAGAAGTGGATGGCCGACCAGATCGGCCCGCGCAAGCTCTGGGAGCAGTTGCGCGCCGAGGCGCCGCGCTACGCCAAGCTGCTGCCGCAGCTGCCGCGCCTGCTGCACGACTACCTGGAGCAGCGCCCGGCCGACCACCGCCGCGAGGTGCGCGAGCTGCTGGAGGCGCAGAAGCGCACCAACCGGCTGCTGCAGGCCATCGTCTACGGTGGCATGGGATTTGTATTGGGCCTGCTGGTGATGCAGTTCGTCGTCCGGGTGCGGCTCTTCTAGCGCCTGCGGCGGCGTTCCGGCCGCCGCGCCGCGGAGATAATCCGCGCCGGCCGGAAATCCCGTCTTCCGGCGCCTGCTGCCGGCCCCTCATCGAAAGGACCTCCATGAAGTTCACCGCTCCACGACTTGCGTGCCGCCTCGCGGCCCTGGCCCTGGCTGCCACGGGGCTGGCGACCGGCGCGGCCCGGGCCGAGGAGGAGCCCGTCCTCAACATCTACAACTGGGGCGACTACATCGCCGAGGACACGATCGCCAACTTCGAGAAGGAGACCGGCATCAAGGTCCGCTACGACCTGTTCGACAGCAACGAGGCGCTGCACGCCAAGCTGGTGGCCGGCATGTCGGGCTACGACATCGTGGTGCCCGGCTCGCACTTCGCCAAGATGCAGATCCAGGCCGGCCTGCTGCGCAAGCTCGACAAGTCCAGGATCCCCAACCTCGCCAACCTCGACCCGGCCATCCAGGCCCAACTGGCGAAGATGGACCCGGGCAACGACCACCTGGTGGACTGGATGTGGGGCTACACCACCGTGGGCATCAACGCCGACAAGGTCAAGGCCGCGCTGGGCGGCACGCCGCTGCCCGACAACGCGTGGGACCTGGTCTTCAAGCCCGAGTACGCCAGCAAGCTCAAGAGCTGCGGCATCTCGTACCTGGACACGGCCTCCGAGATCCTGCCCATCGCGCTCAAGTACATCGGCAAGGACCCACGCAGCAAGGACGCCGCCGACTACGCCGAGGCCGGCAAGATGCTCAAGGCGGTGCGCCCCTATGTGACGCGCTTCGCCGGCTCGGGCTCGGACTACATCGACCAGATGGCGCGCGGGCAGCTGTGCGCCGTCATCGGCTGGTCGGGCGACATCATGATCGCGAAGGACAAGTCGGCCCGCGCCAAGCAGCCGCAGAACCTGCAGGTGCTGCTGCCGAAGATGGGCGGCCTGCTGTTCTTCGACACCATGGCCATCCCCAAGGATGCCAAGCACCCCGAGAACGCGCACAAGTGGATCAACTACATCCTCAAGCCGGAGGTGCACGCGTCGCTGACCAACAAGGTCTTCTACGCCAATCCGAACAAGGCCTCGATGAAGTTCGTCAAGCCGGAACTGGCCAACGACAAGGCGGTGTTCCCCGACGCGGCGGCGCTGGCCACCATGATCGCGCCGGACACGGCCGACCCGGCCACGCTGCGCTTGATCACGCGCACCTTCACCAATTTCAAAGCCAATCGTTGATCCTGCGATGAGTGCTCCTGCCGGCGACGCCTTTCTGCGCATCGACGCCGTCACCAAGGACTTCGGCGACTTCCGCGCCGTGGACGGGGTGAGCCTGGACATCCCGCGCGGCGAGATCTTCGCGCTGCTGGGCTCCTCCGGCAGCGGCAAGAGCACGCTGCTGCGCATGCTGGCCGGCTTCGAGACGCCGACCGAGGGCCGCATCCTGCTGGACGGGGTGGACCTCGCCGGCCGTCCGCCCTACGAGCGGCCGGTGAACATGATGTTCCAGTCCTACGCGCTGTTCCCGCACCTCACGGTGTGGGACAACGTGGCCTTCGGCCTCAAGCGCGACGGCGTGCGCAAAGACGAGTTGGCCGAGCGGGTGGACGGCATGCTGCGCCTGGTGCAGATGGAGCCCTTCGCGCGCCGCAAGCCGCACCAGCTCTCCGGCGGCCAGCAGCAGCGCGTCGCGCTGGCGCGCAGCCTGGTCAAGCGTCCGCAGCTTCTGCTGCTGGACGAGCCGCTCGGCGCGCTCGACAAGAAGCTGCGCGAGGCCACGCAGATCGAGCTGGTCAACATCATCCGCAGCATCGGCGTGACCTGCCTGATCGTCACCCACGACCAGGAGGAGGCCATGATGATGGCCTCGCGCATCGCGGTGATGAGCGCCGGGCGGCTGCTGCAGATCGGCGCGCCGGCCGAGGTGTACGAGAACCCGGCCACCCGCTTCGTCGCCGACTTCATCGGCAACGTGAACCTGATGGACGGCACCCTGATGCGCGCGCCCGACGGCGCCGCCGAGGCGCACTGCGCCGACCTCGTGCACCGCCTGGCTGAACCGCTGGCCGGGCGCGAGGGCCGGCCGGTCACGGTGGCCGTGCGGCCCGAGAAGATCCGCCTGGACGCGCAGGAGCCGCTGCAGATGGCCAACCGCGTGCAGGGTGTGGTCCGGGCCTTCTCGTACTTCGGCGACTGCACCATGTACCACCTCGAGCTGCCCAGCGGCGCGCGGCTGAAGGCCAACGTCGAGAACGACGAGCGCCACGGCGAGCTGGACTTCGCGCTGGGCGACGCGGTCTGGGCCTCGTGGGCGCCGGGCTCGCAGGTCGTCCTCACCGAGTGAGCGCGGCCATGGCGAACGGGGCAGGGGCGGTGCGCGGGCGCCGCGCATCGTGGGGCAGGCGGCTGGTGGTCGGGATACCGGCCGCGTGGCTGCTGGTGTTCTTCCTGCTGCCCTTCCTGATCGTCCTGCGCATCAGCCTGCTCGCGTCCGACGGCGTGCAGCTCGGCTCGCTGTTCGAGCAGGTGGACGGGCACTGGCGCTTCGCCGGGCAGCTCCAGTCCTACGCGCTGCTGCTGCAGGACAGCCTGTACCTGTCCACCTACGGCCACTCGCTGCTCTACGCGGCGATCACCACGGTGGCGTGCCTGGCCATCGGCTATCCCTTCGCCTACTTCATGGCGCGCGCCGCGGCCGGCCTGCAGCCGCTCCTGCTGATGGGCGTGATGCTGCCCTTCTGGACCAGCTTCCTGCTGCGCGTGTACGCCTGGAAGGGCCTGCTGGACGCGCAGACCGGCTGGGTCGGCCAGGCGCTGGTCGGCCTGGGCGTGGACAGGCTGCTGTTCGCCCTCGGCATGATCCCCGCCGACGGCCAACTGATGTACAGCCCCTTCTCGCTGGTGCTGGGCATGGTCTACACCTACCTGCCCTTCATGGTGCTGCCGCTGTACGCCACCCTGTCCAAGATGGACCTGCGGCTGCTCGAGGCCGCGCAGGACCTGGGCGCCACCGCCTGGCAGGCCTTCTGGCGCGTGACGGTGCCGCTGTCCCGCAGCGGCATCGCCGCCGGCGCCATGCTGGTGTTCATCCCCTGCGTCGGCGAGTACGTCATCCCCGAACTGCTGGGCGGGCCCGAGACGCTGATGATCGGCCGCGTGCTGTGGGACGAGTTCTTCGCCAACAACGACTGGCCGGTGGCCGGCGCGGTGGCGGTGGTGATGGTGCTGCTGATCCTGCTGCCCATGGCGCTGCTCAACCGCAGCCAGGAGGCCGAGGCGAAGGAGGCGCGCCGATGAAGCCCACCCGCAGGGCCCGCTGGACCGGCCGCCTCTGGCTCGCCGCCGGCTTCGCCTTCCTGTACCTGCCGATCGTGGCGCTGGTGGTGTTCAGCTTCACCGATTCGCCCGTGCCCAACGTCTGGGCCGGCTTCAGCCTGCGCTGGTACGAGAAGCTGGCGCAGGACGAGGACATCCGCCGCGGCCTGTTCTTCTCCCTGCGCGTGGCAGCCGCCACCGCCACCGGCGCCGTGGTGCTCGGCACCCTGGCCGCGCTGGCCATGGAGCGGCTGCCGCGCTTCCGCGGCCGCAGCTTCTTCGGCGCGATGGTGCGCGCGCCGCTGGTGATGCCCGAGGTGCTGGTCGGCCTGTCGCTGCTGCTGATGCTGGTGTCGATGCAGCGCGCCTTCGGCTTCCCCGAGCGCGGGCTGCTCACCATCTGGCTGGGCCACATGCTGGTGGGCACCGCCTACGCCACGGTGGTGATCGCCGCGCGCCTGCGCGACCTCGACCCGAAGCTGGAGGAGGCCGCCCAGGACCTGGGCGCGCGGCCGGCGCAGGTGTTCTTCCTGGTGGTGCTGCCCAGCATCGCCCAGTCGCTGCTGGCGGCCTGGCTGCTGACCTTCACCCTCTCGCTGGACGACGTGGTGATCTCCGCCTTCCTCTCCGGCCCGGGCTCGACCACGCTGCCGCTGGTCATCTTCTCGCGCGCCCGGCTGGGGCTGGACCCAACCGTCAACGCCCTGGCGACGGTGGTGATCGCCGTGGTGGCCGTCTTCGTGGTGGCCAGCAGCTACCTGATCGCCGCGCGCGAGCGGCGCCGCCACCGCGAGCGGCAGACGGCCCGGCAGGGCGGCTGAGCCGCGTCCCGGCCTCTTGAAAAGGGGGCGCGGGCCTATAATTGAAGGCTTTGCAAGCGGCCGCCGGCCGCTTGCGCGCTTGCATCACCCTCCAACGTTCCCCATGCCCATCTACGCGTACAAGTGCAGCGCCTGCGGCCATGCCAAGGACGTCCTGCAGAAGATCTCCGATGCGCCCCTGACCGTGTGCCCCGCCTGCGGCGCCGAGGCGTTCTCCAAGCAGGTCACCGCCGCCGGCTTCCAGCTCAAGGGCTCCGGCTGGTACGTGACGGACTTCCGCGACAACGGCAGCGGCAACAAGGGCGGCGGCAGCAAGCCGGCGGAAGGCGGCGACGGCAAGGCGGCGGACGGCGCCGCCAAGCCGGCCGACGCGCCGGCGGCCGCCCCCGCGCCGGCCCCTGCCGCGCCCGCGCCCGCACCGGCCGCCAAGGCCGACTGAGAGAAGAAAGACGGCCCCGTCCATGTCCGCACTGCGCCGATGGCTGCTGTCCGGCCTGCTGGTCATCGTGCCGCTGGCCGTGACGCTGGGCGTGCTCAGCTGGATCATCGGGACGCTGGACCAGACGCTGTGGCTGCTGCCCGAGGAATGGCAGCAGTGGCTGTCGGCCCGGCGCATCCGCGGGCTGGGCGTGCTGCTCACGCTGGCCATCCTGCTGACGGTCGGCGCCGTCGCCAGCAACTTCGTCGGCAAGCGGCTGCTGGCCTGGGGCGACGCGCTGGTGCGCCGCATCCCGGTGGTGCGCTCCATCTACTCCAGCGTCAAGCAGGTTTCCGACACCCTGTTCTCCGAGAGCGGCAACGCCTTCCGCACCGCGGTGCTGGTGCAGTGGCCGCGCGAGGGCATGTGGACCATCGCCTTCGTCACCGGCGCGCCCGGCGGCGACGTGGTGAACCACCTCCAGGGCGACTACGTGGGCGTGTACGTGCCCACCACGCCCAACCCCACCGGCGGCTACTTCGTCATGCTGCCGCGCGCCGATTGCATCGAGCTGCGCATGAGCGTCGACGAGGCGCTCAAGTACATCGTCTCCATGGGCGTCGTGGTGCCCGGCGGGCCGGCAAGCCTGCCCAGCCGCAACGCCGCCCTCGCCAACAAGTAACCCCCTGCCGGGCGCCCGCGGGGCGCCCCACACGAATCATGGCCATGCGTTCTCACTACTGCGGTCTCGTGACCGAAGCCCTGATGGGCGAAACCGTCACCCTGTGCGGCTGGGTCAACCGCCGCCGCGACCATGGCGGCGTGATCTTCATCGACGTGCGCGACCGCGAGGGCTACGTGCAGGTGGTGTGCGACCCCGACCGCGCCACCACCTTCGCCACCGCCGAGGGCCTGCGCAACGAGTTCTGCGTGCAGGTCAAGGGCATCGTGCGCGCCCGCCCGGAGGGCACCACCAACGAACAGCTCAAGAGCGGCAAGATCGAAGTGCTGGCGCACGAGCTGAAGGTGCTCAACCCCTCCGTCACGCCGCCCTTCCTGCTGGACGACGACAACCTGAGCGAGACCACGCGCCTCACGCACCGCGTGCTAGACCTGCGCCGCCCGGCGATGCAGAAGAACCTGATGACGCGCTACAAGGTGACGATGGAGGCGCGCAAGTTCCTCGACGCCAACGGCTTCATCGACATCGAGACGCCGATGCTGGGCAAGTCCACGCCCGAGGGCGCGCGCGACTACCTGGTGCCCAGCCGGGTGCACGACGGCGCCTTCTACGCGCTGCCGCAGTCGCCCCAGCTCTACAAGCAGATGCTGATGGTCTCGGGCTACGACCGCTACTACCAGATCGTCAAGTGCTTCCGCGACGAGGACCTGCGCGCCGACCGCCAGCCCGAGTTCACGCAGATCGACATCGAGACCTCCTTCCTCGAGGAGCAGGAAATCCGCGAGATGTTCGAGGGCATGATCCGCCAGGTCTTCCGCAACGCGGCCGACATCGACCTGGGCGTGTTCCCGGTCATGAGCTACGGCGACGCGATGTTCAAGTACGGCTCCGACAAGCCCGACCTGCGCGTCAAGCTCGAATTCACCGAGCTGACCGAAGTGATGAAGCGGGTCGAGTTCAAGGTCTTCTCCGGCGCCGCCAACATGGCCGGTGGTCGCGTCGTCGCGCTGCGCGTGCCGGGCGGCGGCGGCGAGGGCGGCCTCTCGCGCGGCGAGATCGATGCCTACACCGAGTTCGTCAAGATCTACGGCGCCAAGGGCCTGGCCTACATCAAGGTCAACGACTGGTCGCAGGGCCGCGAGGGCCTGCAGAGCCCGATCGTGAAGAACCTGGACGACAACGCCCTGGGCGAGATCATGGCCCGCACCGGCGCGCGCAACGGCGACCTGATCTTCTTCGGTGCCGACAAGGCCAAGGTCGTCAACGACGCCATCGGCGCGCTGCGCATCAAGATCGGCCAGAGCGCCTTCGGCCGCAAGAACGGCCTGTTCGAAGACCGCTGGGCGCCGCTGTGGGTGGTGGACTTCCCGATGTTCGAGTTCGACGAGGAAGGCCAGCGCTGGAGCGCCGTGCACCACCCCTTCACCAGCCCGAAGGACGGCCACGAGGACCTGATGGACACGGCGCCCGAGAAGTGCCTGGCCAAGGCCTACGACATGGTGCTCAACGGCATCGAGATGGGCGGCGGCTCGGTGCGTATCCACCGCGAGGAGGTGCAGAGCAAGGTGTTCCGTGCCCTCAAGATCAGCGCCGAGGACGCGCAGCTCAAGTTCGGCTACCTGCTCGACGCGCTGCAATACGGCGCGCCGCCGCACGGCGGCATCGCCATCGGCCTGGACCGCCTGGTGATGCTGATGACCGGCGCCGAGTCGATCCGCGACGTGATTGCCTTCCCCAAGACCCAGCGCGCCCAGGACCTGCTGACCCAGGCCCCCGGCCCGGTGGACGAGAAGCAGCTGCGCGAGCTGCACATCCGGCTGCGCAACCCCCAGCCGGCCTGACCTGGGGCGGACGGCGGAGGGCACCACCGTGGCGGCCGCCGCACCGCGCTGGAAGATCCCGGAGTCGGTGCTGGTGGTGATCCACACGCCGGCGCGGGAGGTGCTGCTGATCGAGCGGGCCGACACGCCCGGCTACTGGCAGTCCGTCACCGGCAGCAAGGACACCGAGGACGAGCCGCTGGCGCTGACCGCCGCGCGCGAGGTGCTGGAGGAGACCGGCTTCGACTGCCGCGCCGGCACGCCGCTGGCGGCGGGCCTGCGCGACTGGGCGCTGGTCAACGTCTACGACATCTACCCCCGCTACCTGCACCGCTACGCCCCGGGCGTGACGCGCAACACGGAGCACCTGTTTGGCCTGTGCGTGCCCGAGGCGGCGATCCCCACGCTCAGCCCGCGCGAGCACACGGCCTGGCGCTGGCTGCCCTGGCGGGAGGCGGCCGACGCCTGCTTTTCTCCCTCCAACGCCGAAGCCATCTTGTTGCTGCCAGAATTTGCCCCATCCTAGGACCATGAATTCCGACCGCCACGGCTTCCACGACCTGCCGGCCGCGCTCAGCGGCGGCGAGGACTCGGGCTTCGCCTCGATGGACACCCTGCGCGTGGCGACCTACAACATCCACAAGGGCGTGCAGGGCGTCGGCCTGGCGCGCCGGCTGGAGATCCACAACCTGGGCCATGCCATCGAGCAGCTCGACGCCGACATCGTCTGCCTGCAGGAGGTGCGCAAGCTCAACCGCCAGGGCGAGCGCCGCTTCTCCCGCTGGCCGCAGCAGCCGCAGGCCGACTTCCTCTGCCCCGAAGGCTATTGCGCCGTCTACGAGACCAACGCCTACACCCGCCACGGCGAGCACGGCAACGCGCTGCTGTCGCGCTGGCCGGTGGTGCGCCACCGGCACGAGGACATGTCCGACCACCGCTTCGAGCAGCGCGGGCTGCTGCACGTGGAGCTGGAAGTGGCCCACCGGCCGGTGCATGCCATCGTCGTGCACCTGGGCCTGATCAAGGGCAGCCGGGTGCGCCAGATCGCGCAGCTCGGCGACTTCATCGCGCGCGAGGTGCCGCCCGACGAGCCGCTGGTGGTGGCCGGCGACTTCAACGACTGGGGCACCCGCCTGCGCGACGCGATGAACGCCATGGGCCTGGCCGACCTGCAGGGCCGGCGCACGCCCACCTACCCCTCGCGGCTGCCGCTCACGCAACTGGACTTCGTCTACGCCCGCCACCTGAAGCCGGTGTCGCTGACGGTGCCGCGCGGCCGCATCTGGGGCCGCATGTCCGACCACCTGCCGCTGGTGGCCGAGCTGGCCGTGGAATGACGAACCCTGCGCGAGGCGCACTGCTACGATGACCGCCATGTTGAGGAAAGCCGACGCCGCCGCGGGCGCCAACGACGCACCGCAGGCACCCGACGACGAGGGTACGCCCGTCTCCGTGAAGATCCGCGAGCGCATCCTTGCCGCCCGCCAGCGCTTCCATGCCAACGACAACATCGCCGAGTTCATCCAGCCCGGCGAGCTGGAGGCGCTGCTCGACGAGGTCGAGCACAAGATGCGCGGCGTGCTCGACAGCCTGGTGATCGACACCGAGAACGACCACAACACCGCCAACACGGCGCGCCGCGTGGCCAAGATGTACCTGCAGGAGGTCTTCCGCGGCCGTTACGTGAATGCGCCCGGCCTGACGGAGTTTCCCAACGCCGAGCGGCTGAACGAGCTGATGATCGTCGGCCCGATCACCGTGCGCAGCGCCTGCTCGCACCACCTGTGCCCGATCATGGGCAGGCTGTGGATCGGCGTGATGCCCAACGAGCACACCAACGTGATCGGGCTGTCGAAATACGCGCGCCTGGCCGAGTGGGTGATGGGCCGGCCGCAGATCCAGGAAGAGGCCGTGGTGCAACTGGCCGACCTGATCCAGGAGAAGACCCAGCCCGACGGCCTGGCCCTGGTGATGGAGGCCGAGCACTTCTGCATGCAGTGGCGCGGCGTGAAGGAGACCGACAGCAAGATGATCAATTCGGTCATGCGCGGCGTGTTCCTCAAGGACCCGAGCCTGCGCCGCGAATTCCTGTCCCTGTTGCCCCGCCGGAAGGACTGATCATGCTCGTCCGCCTGCTCTACGCCAGCCGCGCCACCGACACCAGCGCGCAGACCATCGAGGCCATCCTGGCGCAAGCGCGCACGCACAACACGGCCAACGGCATCACCGGCATCCTGTGCTACGGCGCCGGCACCTTCCTGCAGGCCATCGAGGGCGGGCGCATGGCCGTCAACGAGCTGTACGGCCACATCCAGCGCGACGCGCGCCACAAGGACGTGGTGCTGCTGCACTACGAGGAGATCCTGGAGCGCCGCTTCGGAAGCTGGACCATGGGCCAGGTCAACCTGGGCAAGCTCAACGCCTCCACGCTGCTGAAGTATTCGGAGAAGGCCACGCTGGACCCGTACGCGGTCTCCGGCCAGGTGTCGCTGGCGCTGCTGGAGGAACTGATGGCCACCGCGGCCATCGTCGGGCGCTGCTGATCGCCCCGTCCGACGCGGCGCACGGGTGCTGCTGGGCTGCGACTTCTCCAGTGCCCCGACGCGGCGCAAGCCGGTCGTGGTGGCGGTGGGCCGGGCGCATGGCGGCGACGCCGTCCGGCTCGACCGCATCGAGACCTTCGCCACCCTCGACGGCTGGCAGCAGTGGCTGGCCGCCCAGCCGGCCTGGGTGGGCGCCTTCGACTTCCCCTTCGGCCTGCCGCGCGAGCTGGTGCAGGCGCTGGGCTGGCCGCTGGCCTGGGAGGCCTGCGTGCGGCACTATGCCGGCCTCGGCCGAGCCGAGCTGCGCAGCACCTTCGCCGCCTTCTGCGCGGCGCGTCCGGCCGGCGGCAAGTTCGCGCACCGTGCGACCGACGGGCCCGCCGGCGCCAGTCCCTCGATGAAATGGGTCAACCCGCCGGTGGCCTGGATGCTCCATGCCGGCGTGCCGCGGCTGCTGGATGCGGGCGCCCGGCTGCCGGGGCTGGGAGGCCGGGCGGGGTCGCCCCGCGTCGCGCTGGAGGGCTATCCGGGTCTGCTGGCGCGCGAACTCATCGGGCGCCGCAGCTACAAGAGCGACGACCCGCAGCGCCAGACCGCCGAACGTGCCGCGGCGCGTGCCGACCTGCTGAGGGCGCTGCAGCGCGGCAGCCCGCGCCTGGGGCTGCGCCTCGCACTGTCGCCGGCCCAGTCCGCCGAACTGGCGGCTGACGCGCAGGGCGACCGGCTGGATGCCGCCCTGTGCCTGGTCGAGGCGGCCTGGGGCGCCGCGCGCAGCGGCTCGCCGGGGCCGGGCTACGGCCTGCCCGCCGGCATGGACCCGCTGGAAGGCTGGATCGTCAGCGCCTGAACGGCCCGCGCGGGTCCAGCAGGGTGTTCACGACGTCGGCGACGTCGGAACTCTGGCGCACCAGCGCGAGCACCGCGCCGGCCGAGAGCAGGCGCCAGGGGCGCAGCAGCACCAGGGCGGAGCCCAGCGCGGCCGAGCCGAGCATCAGCTGCGTCGGGCGGGTGCGGGCGTAGTGCCCGAGCACCGGCCGGGCCAGTTGGGCGGCCGCATGCACCGGATGCCGGCGCCACCAGCGCCGCGCGATGCCGATGGCCAGCGGGGACAGGGGCGGCCAGGGCTCTGCCGCCCCGGCGGCTTCGGTAGGGCGGCGCTGCGCAGAAGAGGAGACGCCGACGGGCCGATGCCTCGGCGCCGTCGGCGGGAGCGGTGGGCGCATGGCCGGCGTGCGGCCCGCGATCAGTAGTCGTCGCGGCGGCGGGTGGTGGCCAGCACCAGCAGCGCGGTGATGGCGGCGCCGGCGGCGGCGGCCACCAGCACCGAGCGCACCGGCTGGTCGGCGATGTAGCGGCTGGTGACCTGCGCCGCCTCGCCGAAGCGCTCCTGGGCGCGCACGCCGGTCTTGGAGGCCGCCTCCAGCCCGCGCTGCACCGCCTGCTGCACGCGCGAGGCGATCTGCTCGACCGCCGGCTCCATGTCGCTGCGCAGGTGGCGCACCTTCTGGCCCGCCGCATCCACGGCGTTCTGGGCGTAGGCGCGGGTACTTTCGACGGCGTCCTGGGCCGTGCTGCGCAGGTCGTCGGCGATCTGCGAAGGGGTCTTGGCGGTGGAGTTCATGGTGACAACGTCCTTTGGGCTGGAAAAGAAACTGTTTGCGGCAAGCGGAATGCTAGCTCGCCGGCGCCGCGCCGCATCATCTCTGCGATGAAGTCCGCAGTCTGCGCAATGGCGTAGATCACGAACCGGGGCCGGACGATGCCGGCCGCCTCCGGTGCGGCCGATGCCCCAGCTTAGGCGACGTCCCTGGGCGCACCTGTCAGCGGCCCGGGGGCAGGGTACGTAGGAACGGGCCGAATCGCCTCGGTGCGCGGCGACCGCACCGGCAGCATGGCGTGCAGGTGCGTGCCCTGGCCCGGGGTGGAGGCCACGCTCAGCTTGCCGCCGGCGGCTTCGACGCGGTGGCGCATGCCGGCCAGCCCGTGGGTGGAGGGGCGCACCTGCTGCACGTCGAAGCCGCTGCCGTTGTCGCTGATGTCCACCGTGACGTGGTTGTCGTAGTTCTTCAGCACGACGGTCGCCTCGGTGGCCTTCGCGTACTTGCCCACGTTGGTCAGGGCTTCCTGCACCATGCGGTAGATGGTGAGCTGGCGCGCCTCGTCCAGCGTCACCGGCTCCAGCACCATGTCCACCTGGATGCCCGAGCGCTCACCGAACTCGCGCCCCAGGATCTCCAGCGACGCGACCAGCCCCAGGTTGGACAGCGAGGAGGGCCGCAGGTCCTCGATGATGCGCCGCTTCAGCGCGATGCCGGAGTTCAGCAGCTCCGTCAGGTGCGCGAGCCGCTGCGCCGCGTCGGGCGCGTCGGCCAGGCGCGACTTCAGGCGGGCCACGTCCAGCTTGGCGGCGGTGAGCAGGGCGCCCAGCTCGTCGTGCAGCTCGCGCGCCAGGTAGCCGCGCTCGTTCTCCCGCACTTCCTGCAGGTGGGTGGCCAGCTCGGCCAGCGAGGCGGTGCGCTCGCGCACCTCGATCTCCAGCGAGTTGCGCTCCTTCTGCAGCGCCAGCTGCTGGCGCTCGCCGGCGCGCTGCAGGGCCTGGCTCTGGCGCAGGTAGAGCACGAAGGCCAGCAGCGCCACCAGGGCGATCGCCTCGATGCCCACGCGCGCGAACTGCAGCGACCGGTCGATCTGCCGCTGCCCGGCCAGCCACATCCGCGCGCTGGCCTCGGCCAGGCTCTCGGCCTGCTCGCGGATGCGGGTCATCTCCTCGCGCCCGACGTCGGTGGTCAGCACGAAGCGGGTGGCGTCCTCGTTGCCTTCGCGCATCAGGCGCAGGCTCATCTCCATCTCGGCCAGCTTGCGCGCCACGTGGTTCGACAGCTGTCCCACCTGCGCGGCCTGCGTCGGCCGGTCGGCGTACAGCAGGCGCAGCCGGGCCAGATGGAGGTCGATCTCCTTGAGGGCCTGGTCGTAGGGCTCCCGGTAGTTGGCGTCGCCGGTCAGCATGAAGCCCCGCTGGCCGGTTTCCGCGTCGAGCATGGCCTGCAGCAGCAGGTCGACCGCGACCCGGGCTTGCTGGGCGCGCTCCATGTCGGCCAGCGCCTTGCTCGACTGCCGGTGGCCGGCCTCGTTGATGCCGACCAGCACCAGCGCCGCCAGCACGGCCAGCACCAGGCTCCAGAGCCACTTGGAAGAGAACAGTCTGTGCATTCGCCCTCGCCGGCCGCCGCCGCTCCTTGCTCGGTTTCTCAGTTAATCAATAATGTTTTCCAGACCCGTAACATTTCTGCGGTGCCTGGGTGCGCCGCGCAACGACGAGAGCGACACATGATCAAGATCGGCATTGTGGACGACCACGCGATTGTGCGTTCCGGCCTTCGCCAGTTCTTCTCGGAACACGTGGATCTGCGCGTCGCCGGCGAGGCGGCTTCCGGCCGCGAGGCCATCGACCTGGTGCGCAGCACCGAACTCGACGTGCTGGTGATGG
>NZ_JBIQNC010000021.1:18472-38172 GCF_044462705.1 Xenophilus sp. | reverse complement strand
GGTCGGCGTAGCCCAGGTCGTCGGCAACGATGAAGATGAGGTTCGGGCGCTTCATGGCTGGTACCCGGAGGTCTTGACGACGGGCGCCCACTGCGCGCGATAGGCCTTGAGCATGGCCTCGGTCTGGGCGCGCGTGCTGACCACCGGCATCATCTTGGCGTCGGTGAACTTGCGCTGCGTCTCGGGCTCGCGCATGACGGCCTCGATCTCCCTGGCGAGGCGGTCGACCTTGTCCGCGGGCATCGAGGCCGGCGCGAAGAAGGCGTTCCAGCCGAGGGCCGCGAGGTCGAGCCCGGCCTCCTTGAAGGTCGGCACGTCGGGCGCGAAGGCCGAGCGCTTGGTGCCCGACATCGCGAGGATGCGCGCCTTGCCCGCCTCGTGCTGCGGCAGCAGCACGTCGAAGGTGTCGACCGCGATGGGCAACTGGCCGCCGATCAGGTCGGTCATCACCGCGGCCGAGCCGCGGTAGCCGACCACCTCGGTGGGCACCTGCGCCTTCTGGCCCAGCATCAGCGCGAAGAAGTGCGGCAGGCTGCCGGTGGCGGGCACGCCGACGTTGGCCTTGGTGGGGTTGGCGCGCATCCAGGCCAGCAGGTGGGGCAGCTCCTTCACCGGCACGGCGCCGGAGACCACGACGCCGAACTCGTAGTCGTTGACGTGCGAGACGGCGTGGAAGTCGCGCTCCGGGTCATAGCCGCTGTCCTTGAAGACCAGCGGCGCCACCACCATCACGGCGGGGTTGGCGACCATCAGCACGTTCTGGCCCGCGGGCGTGGCCTTGACCTGCTGCGCCGCCAGCCGCCCGCCGGCGCCCGGCTTGTTCTCCACCACCACCGGTACGCCCAGCTTCTGCGCCAGGCGGTCGCCGACGAGGCGCGCCACCCGGTCGGTGGCGCCGCCCGGCGCGTAGCCGACCACGATGCGCAGCGGGCCGTCCAGCGGCTGGGCGGGGGCGGCGGCGGCGAGCAGGGCCGCGCCGATCAGGGTGACGAGTCGGGAAAGGGCTTTCATGCGTGGCGTCCTGTTCAATCGTTGGCCTGGAAGTTGACGGCCTTCATGATCGCGCTCCAGCGCGCCGTGTCCTCGCGCATGGTCTTCAGCAGCGCTTGCGCGTCGTCGGCGGCGGGGTACATGCCGTTGGCCAGCAGCTGCTGGCGCACCTCGCGCGTGTTCACGGCACGCATGAGTTCGGCGCGCAGCTTCTCGACCACGTCCTTCGGCGTCTTCAGCGGCGCGTAGTAGGCGAACCAGGCGGTGGCCACCACGTCCTTGTAGCCGGCCTCGACGAGGCAGGGCAGGTCGGGCATGAGCGGCGAGCGCTTCTCGCCGCTGGTGGCCAGCACCTTCACGCGGCCGCCGGGGCGCATCTGCAGCGCGCCGCCGACGGTGTCGAAGTAGACCGGCACCTGGCCGCCCATCACGTCCTGCCGCGCCGGGGTGGAGCCGCGGTAGGGCACGTGCACCATCTTCAGCCCGGCCGCGCGGTTGAGCATCTCGCCCAGGAAGTGCGAGGGCGTGCCGGCGCCGTAGGAGCCGAAGCTCAGCGCATCGCCCTGCGCCTTGGCCCAGGCGATGAACTCGGCCAGGTTGTTCGCGGGCACCGACTGGTGCACCACCAGCGCCAGCTCGAAGCGGGCGGCGTTGATGAGGGGCTGGAAGTCCCGGATCGGGTCGTAGCTGAGGTTGCGGTAGGCGCTGGGGAACATGGTCATCATGCTGGCCGTGCCCAGCAGCAGCGTGTGGCCGTCGGGCGCGGCGTTCTTCACCGCCTCCACCGCGATGCGCCCGGCGGCGCCGGAGCGGTTGTCGATGACGACCGGGCCGAGCGAATCGCGCACCTGCTGGGCGATGGCGCGGGTCAGCACGTCCTGGGTGCCGCCGGCGGGCACGCCGATCAGCACCTTGACCGGCTGGCCGGGCGTGAAGGCATGGGCCGGGGCGAAGGGGGCGGTGCAGGCCAGGCCTGCGAGGGCGGCCAGCGCGTCGCGGCGGCGCAGGGCGAGAGCGTTCATGGGTGTCTCCAGCGTAGGGGCGTTCGTCCGGGCGGTCCCGGGAGCATCCGGCATTCTGGAAGTCCCACAATCGATTGTTCTAATCAACTGTCTTCCGTGTTAACCCCATGTCCACACCTGCGCCGCCGCCACTGGACGGGCTGCTGCTCTACCGCATCAGCCGGCTGCTGTCGGTGGCCGGCAGCATGGTCATCCGATTGTGCGAAGGCCGCTTCGGCATCACGCGGCGCGAGTGGCGGCTGATCGCCACGCTCGCCAACCGGGGGGCGCTGAGCTCGTCGCAGCTTGCGGAGCAGGCGCGCCTGGACCGGGCGCGCACCTCCAAGGCGATCGGCTCGCTGGTGGCCAAGCGGCTGGTCTCGCGCACCCAGCCGGGCTGCGACCGGCGGCAGGTGCTGCTCGACCTCACGGCCGAGGGGCGCGCGCTGCACGGCGAGCTGTTCCCGCTGGTCTCGCAGATCAACGCGCAACTGCTGGCGGTGCTCGACGGCGAGGCGGCGCGCGGCCTGGACGCGTCGCTGGCGGCGCTGCAGGCGCGCGCCGAGGCGATGGTCGCGCAGGCCGAGCTGCCCAAGGCGGACCGGGCGCGGCGCACCCGCGCGTAGCCGGCCTTCGCGTCAGGCTGCGGCAGCGGTGGCTGGCGGCGCCGTGCCGGCGTCCTTCTCGCCCTCGATGCGCAGGCGCGGCAGGTGCTGCGGGTGTTCGCGCTGCATGTAGTCGATCAGCCCCTCGCGCACGCGGCAGCGCAGGTCCCAGGCCTGGCCCGAGCTGGCGGCGGTGCACAGCACGCGGATCTGCATGGTGCGCTCGGTGGCGTCGGTCACCACCAGGTTGAAGAAGCGGCCGTCCCACTCGGGCGCCGCCTTCACCACGCGCTCCAGCGCGGCGCGCAGCGGCGCCAGCGGCATGCCGTAGTCGACGTGGAAGTACACCGAGCCCAGCAGCTGCGCGCTGTTGCGCGTCCAGTTCTGGAAGGTGTTCTCGATGAAGTAGTTCAGCGGGATGATCAGCCGCCGCTCGTCCCAGATGCGCAGCACGACATAGGTGCCGGTGATCTCCTCCACGCGGCCCCACTCGCCGTCGACGATCAGCACGTCGTCGATGCGGATGGGCTGCGTCAGCGCGATCTGCAGCCCGGCGATGAGGTTGCTGAACACCGGCTTGGCCGCCAGGCCGCCGACGATGCCGATCACGCCGGCCGAGGCCAGCAGGCTGGCACCCACCTGCCGCGCGCCGGGGAAGGTCATCAGCATCATCGCCGCGCCGATGATGCCCACGATGACCATCGTGGTGCGCGCGATCACGCGGGTCTGCGTGTGGATGCGGCGGGCGTTCATGTTGTCGGCCACGTCCACCGGATGGGCGGCGATCAGCCCGTCGGCGAAGCCGCGGATCACGCTCACCACCAGCCAGGTGGCGCAGGCGATGAGCGCCAGGCCGTTGAGGTGCCGCACGCGGCCGATGAAGTGCAGGTCGTCCGGCGCGGCCTGCCACACCGCCTGCAACGCCAGCAGCGGCAGCACGAAGGCGGCGGCGGCCCGGGCCGTGCGCACGGCCGACTGCAGCGCCGGCATGGGCCGGGTGACGCGCACCAGCACCGCCTGCGCGATGCGGTGGGCGATGCCGGCGGCGACGATGGCGATCAGGGCGGCGACCCAGGTGTGGAACCAGGGGTGGTCGAGCAGGGTGTTCAGGGTCATCGGATGGAAGTCCTCCAGGGCATCGGCCGCATGGCGCGGCGGTGGGAAGGCCGCCGCCGGCGCTCGGCGGCCGGGGCGGTGCGGGGAATCAGGCGGCCGCGCCGGGGCGGGCCGGGGGCGAGGGCGAATCGGGCAGCCCGCTGGCCGTGTGCTGCAGGATGCGGGCCGCGTCGTCGCGCAACTGGCCGGCCAGGCCGACGGCCAGGTCCAGCCGGCGCAGCAGCCAGGGGGTGATGTCGTTGTCGAAGGGATCGAGCAGCGGCACCGGGCCGGCCGCCAGCGAGGCCGGCGCTGTGTCGTCCTGCAGGGCCTGGCCGGTCTGTTGCGCGGCGCTGCCGATGGCCGCCTCGATGTGCGTGGCGGCGCGCGCCAGCGGGCCCTCGATGGCCTCGCGCTGCAGGCGGTCCTGGCGCAGCAGCAGCATCGACTTGACCGCCGACAGTTGCGCCAGCAACTGGTAGCAGTGGGCCTGCAGGCGCTGCAGGTATTCCAGCGGCGGCTGCACGGCGCGCGGCTCCGACAGCGCGCGCTGCGTGGCCTGCACCAGCGCCGAGAGCGCGTCGAAGGCCTCGCGCCGGGCCAGCCGCCAGTCCAGCTCGGGCCGGCTGTCGACCGCGTGCTGCTGGCCCAGCGCCAGCGCCAGCCGTGCGTGGCGCGACTGCGCCGCCAGCGTGCGCCGCACCAGGGCCGGCAGCTGGGTGCGCTCCCACGAGGGCAGCACGTAGCAGAAGGCCCAGGCCAGGCCGGCGCCGATCAGCGTGTCGCCGATGCGCTCGAACAGGGCGAAGGTGGGGCTGGCGCCGGCGAACAGCATGTGCGCCTGCACCAGCCCGAGCACCGTGGCGCCGACGGCGGTGACGGTGTAGTTGCGCACCGCCATGCCGTGCGCGATGGCCTGCGCGAAGCTCATCACCAGCAGCAGTTCGCCGGCGCCGGGGTGCGAGGCCAGCAGCGCGACCGCGAGCACGCAGCCGGCCAGCGTGCCGGCCACGCGCTGGTTGCGCCGCTCCAGCGTCTGCGCCAGGCTGCCGCGCAGCACCACCACGATGGTCAGCAGGATCCAGTAGTCGTGCGAGCCCCAGGGCATCGCCAGCGCGACGAGGTAGCCCGCGCCCAGCGCCAGCGCCGCGCGGATGGCATGGCGCAGCGGCGGCGCGTCCCAGCGCCACAGCGCCAGGAAGGGCGCCAGCGACCAGTCGGTGGGGCTGACGAACAGCCGCCAGTGGGCGCGCACGATGGCCAGGTCGGGCGCGGCGTCGCCGCGCGCCAGGGCCGCCAGGCGCACCGTCTCGTCGTTCAGGTGGCCCAGGCGGTTGGCCAGGCCGCGCGCCAGCATGGCGGGGGAGGGGCCGGCGGTGGGCGCGGCGGCCTCGTGCGTCTCCTCGGCGTGGCCGGCGCGGATGGCGCCGAGCTGGGCGCGGCGGTCGGGGATGGGCGCCGGCGTGCGGAAGGCCAGCATCGCGTCGGCCAGGTCCTCCACGTCCTGCGCCATGGCCTCGAACAGCTCGCGCAGGGCGGCCAGCACCGGCGCCTGGCGCGGGTGGCTGCGCAGCGTCTCCAGGTCCAGTTCGCTGGCCAGCAGGTGGTCGCGCATCTCCAGCACCGTCAGCAGCATGCCGGCCAGGCGCTGGCGGCGCGGCGTGCGCAGCGACTCGAAGACCAGGTCGCGCGTGGCCTGCTGCTGGTCGGCCAGCGCGGCCTGCTGCCGCAGCAACAGGCCCAGCAGGGGGCGGGCCACCTCGCGCACGTCGCTGGACTCGTCGCGCGCGGTGAACTGCCGCGCCTCGGTGCGCATCAGCGCCGCCAGCGCCAGCAGCAGCTCGGCCATCGCCTGCACCCGGTAGCGCGCGTTGAGAGCCAGGTTCATCAGCGTGGCGTAGACCACGTACAGCGCCGCGCCCAGCGCCGCGTGCCAGCTGCGCTGCAGCGCCTCGTGCCAGTCGGCCGGGGCGGGCGTCGCCATGGAGAACACCATCGCCAGCATCACCGCGATGGCGATGCCGATGCCGCGCTTGCCCCAGGCCATCGCCAGGAAGGCGAGGAAGGTGGCCGGCACCAGCAGCAGGCCCAGCCGCCACGGCGCGTGGTGCAGCAACTGCACCGCGAAGAACAGGGGCACGCCCAGCAGCGGTGCCGGCAGCAGCTGGCGCAGCTTGCCGCGGCGTGGCCAGGGGCGGTCGGGCGGGCTGGCGATGATGACGCCGGTGGCGGCCGAGGCCGCGGCGGCCGCGCCCAGCCACAGGTGCACGCCGCCGGAGATCAGGAACAGGCCGAGCGCCACCGACAGCCCGCAGGCCAGGTCGGTGCCCAGCAGCAGGCGCAGCGCCGCGCGCGTGCGCTGCGAGGCGGTGCGGCGGGCGCCCTCGATCACTCGGCGCCGGGCTCCTGCGTGTCGCCGGCGGGGCGGGGCGCGCGGATCAGGCGGCGCGCGGGGCGCTGCGGCTCGGCGGGGGCGGCCGGCGCTTCTGCCTCGGCGGCGGACGCCTCCTCGTGCAGCCCGACGGTGGAGCGGGCGTAGACGTCCGCGCCGCCGCCCTGGCGGGACGGATCGACCGCGCGCATGCGCTCGGTGGCGGCCAGCTTGTCGTCGACGCCGGCGAACTTGCTGTACTTGCCCAGCAGCGGCACGAGCTGGCCGTAGATGCGCGGGTTGCCGGCCAGGCACTCGCGCTGCTCGAGGAAGTCCGCCTCGCCCGCGAAGTTGCCGATCAGGCCGCCTGCTTCCGTCACCAGCAACGAGCCGGCCGCCACGTCCCAGATGTTCAGGCCGGTCTCGAAGAAGGCGTCGGCGTGGCCGGCGGCCACGTAGGCCAGGTCCAGCGCGGCGGCGCCGGGGCGGCGCAGCCCGGCGGCGCGCGGCATCAGGTCGGCCATGATGGCCAGGTACTGCTTGAAGTTGTCGCCGGTGCGGAAGGGGAAGCCGGTGGAGATCAGCGACTCCGAGAGCCGCGTGCGCTTGCTCACCCGGATGCGCCGGTCGTTGACGAAGGCGCCGCGCCCGCGCGAGGCGGTGAACAGGTCGTTGCGCGTCGGGTCGTAGACCACCGCCTGCTCGATGCGCCCGCGCACCGCGAGCGCGATCGACACGCAGTAGAACGGGAAGCCGTGGATGAAGTTGGTGGTGCCGTCCAGCGGGTCGATGATCCAGACGTGGTCGGCGTTCTTCGCGCCGTGCTCGCGGCCGGATTCCTCGGCCAGGATGCCGTGGCCGGGGTAGGCGGACAGCAGCGTCTCGATGACCGCCGCCTCGCTGGCGTGGTCCACCTCGGTCACGAAGTCGTTCACCTGCTTCTGCGAGACGCGCACGGCCTCGACGTCGAGCGCGGCGCGGTTGATGAGCGCGCCGGCGGCGCGTGCGGCCTTGATGGCCACGTTGAGCATGGGGTGCAGGTTGGACGACATGGGTTGTGCGAGGAACGAAGCAGCCGCGGACAGCCGGGCCAGGCGCGCACGGCGATGCGTGCGAAACCTCGGGATTCTACCGACGCCGCGGCTCCATGCCATATAGAATGAGAACAATTCCCATTTGCTACAAACTCCGTGCAGGCTCTCTACGAGGCGCACCACGGTTGGCTGGAGAACTGGCTGCGCCGGCACATCGGCTGCGCGCACCAGGCCGCCGACCTGTCGCATGACACCTTCGAGCAACTGCTGCGCGCCGAGCGCGGCGGCCGCCAGGTGCCGCTGCGCGAGCCGCGGGCCTACCTGACGGTGGTGGCGCGCCGGGTGCTGTACGAGTTCTGGCGCCGGCGCGATCTGGAGCGGGCCTGGCTGGAGGCCCTGGCCGCGCAGCCGGAGGAGGTGGCGCCTTCCGCCGAGGACCGCGTCGCGGTGCTGCAGGCGCTGCAGCGGCTGGACGCCGTGCTCGGCCGCCTGCCGCTGCGCACGCGTCAGGTGTTCATGCTGAACCAGCTCGAGGACCTGGGCTACCGCGAGATCGGCGAGCGCCTGGGCATGCCCGTCATCAGCGTGCGCCGGGCCATGGCGCGCGCCATCGCCGCCTGCTGCGCGGCGGCCGGGGCGTGAGGGTCATGGGTCGCCGCGCCGCTGCCGCCCCGAGCCTGCGCGACGTCGCCATCGACTGGATGGTGACGCTGCACTCGGGCGAGGCCGGCGCCGCCGACCGGGAGCGCCACCGGGCCTGGCTGCAGGCCGACGCGCGCCACCGGCAGGCCTGGGCCGAGGTCGAGCAGGGCGTGCGCCGCGCGGTCGCGCCCGTCAAGGCGGATGCCGCCGCGCGCCGGGCCGCACTGGCGCTGCCGGGCCGGCGCCGTGCGCTCGGCGGGGTGCTGGCGCTGGCCGGCGTCGGCACCGCCGCGGGCTGGCTGGCATACCGCCACGGGCCGGCCGGCGCCTGGCTGGCCGATCTGCGCACCGGCATCGGAGAGCGCCGCGAATTCGCGCTGGAGGACGGCAGCCGCCTGCTACTCAATGCCGGCTCGGCGGTGGACGTGCGCTTCGGCGCGGCGGAGCGGCTGGTCGTCCTGCGCGCCGGCGCGCTGGTGGCCACGGCCGAGCCCGATGCCGCGCGGCCCTTCGTCGTGCGCACGGCCGAAGGCGAGGTGCGCGCCGATGCGGCGCGCCTCCTGGTGCGGCAGGAAGAGGCGTGGACCCTGGCCGGGGCCCTGGCGCGCCCGGCGCAGGTGCGCACGCGCGCCGGCCGGGAGCGGCGGCTGCAGGAGGGCGAGGCGGTGCGTTTCGACGCGGCCGCCGTCGCCGACGTGCCCGGCCCGGCCGCGGGCCTGGCCGCCTGGGGCCGCGGCATGCTGGTGGCCGACGACCTGCCGCTGGGCGAGGTGGTGGCGCAGCTGCGGCCCTACCGCGCGGGCTTCATCCGCGTCTCGCGGCGCGCCGCCTCGCTGCGGGTGCTGGGCGCGTTCGCGCTCGAGGAACCGGAGCGCGTGCTCGATTCGCTGGCCCAGACGCTGCCGATCCGGCTGGCGCGCTACGGCGGCTGGCTCACCGCGATCAGCACGCGGGGCGAGACATGAGGCGGCGCGGCGCGAGGGGCGGTACGGACGGGCGCTGCGGCGCCTTGCGGCCTGCGGCGCGAGCCGCCGTCCGCCGCGCGGGTGATCACTTTCGGGTGCGTCGTTGCACAGATGGCTTGAGAGCCATCCGACCAACGACCCCGAAGAGTGACCACACCATGCCACTGCATTTCCGATCCCGCCGCCGGCTGCGCACCGCGCTGCTGGCCTGCGCCTGCCTGCTGGCCTGCGCCCAGGCGCCGGCCCAGCTGGCGGCCGCTTCGCATCGCTTCGACCTTCCGGCCGGGCCGCTGGGCGCCACGCTGCTGCGCATCGCCGAGCAGAGCGGCCAGTCCATCTCCGTCGCGCCCGAACTGGTGCGCGGCCTGAGCGCGCCGGCCGTGCAGGGCACGCTGACCGCCGAACAGGCGCTGGAGGCCGCCCTGCAGGGCAGCGCCCTGAGCCTGGTGCGCACCGCCAACGGCACGCTGAGCGTGCAGGCGCGGCCGGCCGCCGCGGCGCCTGCCGGCCCCGCCGCGGCCGACGACCCGACGCTGGCCGCGGTGACCGTGACGGCCACCTCGGTGAGCGGTGCGCCGCCGGTCTATGCGGGCGGGCAGGTGGCCAAGGCGGCGCGCCTGGGCCTGCTGGGCAACGTGGACGTCATGGACGCGCCCTTCAGCGTCACCGCCTACACCGCCAAGACCATCGAGGACCAGCAAGCGCGCACCGTGTTCGACGTGCTGGCGGCCGAACCCTCCATCCGGCAGGCCAGCTCGTCGAGCTACGTGCTGGAGTTCTACCAGGCGCGCAGCTTCACGCTCTACGGCTACGACATCTCCCTGTCCGGCATGTACGGGGTGCTGCCCTACAGCCGCGTGCCGGTGGAGATCGCCGAGCGCGTGGAGGTCCTGCGCGGGCCCAGCGGCATGCTCTACGGCCAGGCGCCCAGCGGTGCGGTGGGCGGCGGCATCAACATCGTGCCCAAGCGCGCCGAGGACGAGCCCCTCACGCGCCTGACCACCAGCTACGCCTCGGATTCGCAGGCCGGGCTGGCGGTGGACATCGGCAGGCGCTTCGGCGAGCGCAAGCAATGGGGCGTGCGCGTCAACGGCGCCAGCAGCAGCGGCGGCACGGCCATCGACGGCCAGTCGATCCGACGCCAGTTGGGCGCGGTGGCCGTCGATTACCGCGGCGATCGCGTGCGCTTCTCGCTGGACGCCTACGACATGCACTACCGCGTCAACGGCGGCATGAACGGCGGCGTCACGCACACCACCGCCTGGGTGACCACCCCGCCCGATCCCGGCACCAACCTGTTCCCCGGCACCTACCACGACGCCCGCGACACCGGCGGCGCCGTGCGCGGGGAAGTGGACATCCTCGACAACCTCACGGCCTACGCCGCCATCGGCCAGCGGCACCACGTGAACACCGGCTACACCTCCTCGGCGGCGCGCAACGTCGATCCGTGGGGCAATTTCAGCGGGAACCTCTACCCGAGCAGCAGCTACCACGACACGCGCGCCCTGGAGGCCGGGCTGCGCGGCACGCTGCACACCGGCCCGGTGAAGCACGAATGGAACATCGGCGGCACGAGCCTGTCGCTGGACTACGGCATTTCCAACTCGCGCCCGACGCCGTTCTACAGATCGAACCTCTACGCGCCCGCGCAGATGCAGCTCACCGGTTCGGACTTCCCCACGGTTCCCAGCACGTCGACCGAACTGAGCAGCATCGCCGTGGCCGATACCCTGAGCTTCGCCGGCGATCGCCTGCGCCTGACGCTGGGCGCGCGCGAACAGCGCGTGTCGGTCAGGGGCTTCTCGCCGCTGTCGAACAACGTCAACAGCCCGCTGAACCTGCTGGTCCGCGAGAGCAGCCACTACGCCGCCAAGGCGACCACGCCGATGGTGGGCGTGGTGTTCAAGCCGGTACCGAACGTCTCGGTGTACGCGAACTACATCGAGGGCCTGACCAGCGGCCAGCAGGTGTCCGACGTCAACGCCACCAACTACGGCGAGGTCTTCCCGCCCGTGAAGACCAGGCAGGCCGAGGTCGGCGTGAAGTGGGACCTGGGCACTTGGACCAACACCTTCGCCGTCTACGAGCTGAAGAAGCCCAGCTTCATCAACGTCTACACCGGCAGCCGCTACGCCGTGGACGGCTCGGGCGAGCAGCGCAACCGCGGCTTCGAGTGGAGCGTGTTCGGCGAGGTCGCCAGGGGCGTGCGCGTGCTGGGCGGCGCGGCCTTCACCGACGGCAAGCTCACCCGCACCGCCAACGGCGTGAACGAGGGCAACGTTCCATTCGCATCGCCCAAGTGGAAGTTCAACCTCGGCGGCGAATGGGACGTGCCCGGCGTGCCGGGCCTGACGCTGACCGCGCTGGCCATCCACAACAGCTGGTCCTGGGGCAACGCCGCCAACACGCAGCGCTTGCCGGCCTGGACGCGCTACGACCTCGGCGTGCGGTATGCGACGGAGGTGTCGGGCAAGCCGGTGACCTTCCGCGCCACCGTGCAGAACGCGACGAACAAGGCCTACTGGGATGCCGGCTTCCGCGACGGCCTGCTTCAGGTCAGCACGCCGCGCACCTTCCTGCTGTCGGCCTCGGTCGATTTCTGAGGGCGCCTGCGCACATGAGCCGTCCTGCAGCAGTCCGCCCCTTCGCGCCGATGCCGAGCCATCGCCGGCAATGGCTGCGCGGCCTGTCCGCATCCGGCGCGGCCCTGTTCGCGGGGCAGGCTGCCGCGCAGAACGCCGCGCCGCACGACCCCGCGGCGCCGGTACCGCTGCCCGGCACGCAGGCCTTCGACATGCGCTCGCGCGGCGGCCGGGACTACCGCGTCTTCGTGGCCGAGCCGCTCGCCGCGGCGCCGGCGGGCGGCCGGCCGGTGCTGCTCTTCACCGACGGCAACGCCTACTTCGGGGCGGCCGCCTCGCTGGTCCGTCTGCCGTCCATGCCCGGCGCCGCGGGCGCAGTGCCGCTGGTGGTCGGCATCGGCTACCCGGGCGACGCACCGCTGCACCTCGAACGCCGCACCTTCGACCTCGTGCCCGTGCCCACCGCGCTGGGTGCCGAGGAGGGCGTGCGCCTGGGCGCCCGCCCCGGCGGGGCCGACGCCTTCCTCGCCTTCCTGCTGGAGGAACTGGTGCCGGCGCTGGCGGCACACCATGCGGTCGACGCGCGGCGCGTGTCGCTGGCCGGCCATTCGCTGGGCGGGCTGTTCGCGCTGCACGCGCTGCTCGAGCGCCCGGCAGCCTTCCATTCGATCGCGGCGATCAGCCCGTCCATCTGGGTGAACGAGCCCGCGCTCCTCGCCGGCGCCGAGGCGCTGGCAGCCGCGCCGCGCCTGCCCGCGCGGGTGCTGCTGGCCGTCGCCCGCGACGAGGTGCCCGGCCATCCCGAGCGCTCGCGGCGCATGCTGTCCACGGCGCGCGCCATGCACGGGCGCCTGCGGCCGCTGCACGCGCGGGGCCTGCAGGCCCGCCTGCTCGAACTGGACGACGAGAACCACATGAGCACCTTCATCTGCACCCTGCCGGCCATCCTGCGCCAGGCCGGGGCCAACGCTTGACTTCAAAGGAGAAACGCATGACCAGGACCCTGACCCTTCTGGCCGCCGCCCTCGGCTTCGCCGCCGCCTCGGCCAGCGCCCACCAGATCTGGCTCGAACAGCCCGCCAAGGGCGGTGCCGTGATCCGCTTCGGCGAGTTCGGCGACAACCTGCGCGAGGCCTCGCCGGGCCTGCTCGACAAGTTCGGCAAGCCCGCTGCCACGCTGGTGTCGGCCAAGGGCGAGGAGAAGAGCGCCGACGGCAGCAAGACCGCCAGCGGCTTCGCGCTGCCCTTCGCCGCGCGCCAGGGCGAGTCCATCGTGGCCGAGGACGCGAGCTACCCGCTGCGCAAGTTCAAGCAGGGCGACAAGGAGGTGACGAGCTGGTACCACCCCGGCGCGCGCCTGATCACCGGCTTCGCCGCGCAGCAGCCGAAGCTGGCGCTGGACCTGGTGCCGGCCGGCCAGCCGGGTGAGTTCAAGCTGTTCTTCAAGGGCCAGCCGCTGCCCAAGGCCAAGGTCGCGCTGGTCACGCAGTCGGGCTGGGCCAAGGAAGGCCACACCGACGAGCAGGGGCTGGTGAAGTTCGACATGCCCTGGAAGGGCCAGTACGTGGCCGAGGTGAGCCACATCGACCGCACGCCGGGCGAGCGGGGCGGCGAGAAGTACGACGGCGTGAGCTACGTGACCACGCTGACCTACGTGAAGGCGGGCGGCGTGGCGCCGATCCCCGCCGGCCCGGCGGCGGCGCCGAACAAGTGAGCGCGGTGCTCGCCAAGGCCCTGGGCGCGGGGCCGCTCGTCTCGCGCATCGTCGCCGCGGTGCTGGGCGGCTACGCGCTGGCGGCGCTGACCAGCGTGGCCGCGGTGGCGCTGCCGATCGACCGCGCGCAGGCCGTGCTGACGGGCATGCTGGCCAGCTTCGTCGTGTACGCGGGCGCGGTGATCTGGGTGTTCGCCGTGCGCAGCGCGCGCCGCGCCTGGGCCGGGCTGCTGGCGGCGGCGGTGCCGCTGGGGCTGGCGGCCTGGTCCGTCTGAAATGGAGGATCCCCCTCGTGAGCCGCCGCCCCAACGACACGAAGCCGGCCAAGGCCAGGACCGCGCCGCAGCCGCGCGGCATCCGCCAGACCATGTCCGACCTGCACATCTGGGCCGGGCTGCTGGTGGGATGGATCCTCTACGCCATGTTCCTCACCGGCACGGTGAGCTACTTCAAGGACGAGATCTCGCAGTGGATGCGGCCCGAGCTGGCGCACCAGGCCGAGGTGCCCGATCCGGCGCTGGTGGCGGCGCGCATCGCCGGCGAGCTGCAGACGGTGGCCGCGGGCAGCCCGCAGTGGAGCATCGGCCTGCCCGACGCACGCAACAACACCGCCAGCGCCTTCTGGCGCAAGCCCGGCGTGGAAGGGCGGCGCGCCTTCCAGAGCGCCACCTTCGACCCCGCCACCGGCCACAAGGTGGCGGCGCGCGACACCGGCGGCGGCGAGTTCTTCTACCGCTTCCACTTCCAGTTCCACTACATGCCGGTGCTGTGGGCGCGCTGGCTGGCGGGCTTCTGCGCGATGTTCATGCTGGTGGCCATCGTCAGCGGGGTGATCACGCACAAGAAGATCTTCATCGACTTCTTCACCTTCCGCTGGGGCAAGGGCCAGCGAAGCTGGCTGGACGCGCACAACGCGCTGTCGGTCTTCGGGCTGCCCTTCCACGCCATGATCACCTACACCGGCCTGGTGACGCTGATGTCGCTGTACATGCCGTGGGGCGAGCAGGCGGCCTTCAAGACGCCGGCCGAGCGCCAGCAACTGCGCGCCGAGACCAGCGCCTTCGTCCAGCCCGGCAAGCCCAGCGGGCAGGCCGCGGCGCTGGCGCCGATCGAGGACATGGTGCGCCAGGCCCAGGCGCGCTGGGGCCGCGACAACATCAACCGCGTGACCATCACCCACCCCGGCGACGCCAGTGCGCGCGTGAGCATCACCCGCGGCGACGAGGGCCGCGCCTCGGTCAGCCCGCAGTTCCTGCTCTTCGAGGGCCCCACCGGGCGGCTGCTGCAGGCCAAGGACAGCGTCGGCCCCGCCGCCGAGACGCGCGGCGTGATGTACGCGCTGCACCTGGGCCGCTTCGGCGACACGGTGACGCGCTGGCTGTACTTCCTCGTCAGCCTGGCCGGCACGGCGATGGTGGGCACGGGGCTGGTGCTGTGGACCGTCAAGCGCAGGGCGAAGCTGCCCGATCCCGAGCGGCCGTACTTCGGCTTCCGGCTGGTGGAGCGGCTGAACATCGCCGCCATCGCCGGCCTGTCGATCGCCATGGCCGGCATGCTGTGGGCCAACCGGCTGCTGCCGCTGGGGCTGGCGCAGCGCGCCGAGTGGGAGGTGCACGCCTTCTTCATCGTGTGGGGCGCGACGCTGGCCTGGGCGCTGCTGCGGCCGGCCCGGCGGGCCTGGATCGAACTGCTGTGGACGGGCGCGGCGGCGCTGGCGCTGCTGCCGGTGCTCAATGCCCTGACCACCGACCGGGGCCTGCTCGCCAGCCTGCGCGCCGGCGACTGGATCTTCGCCGGGCTGGAACTCACGCTGCTGGCGCTGGCCGCGCTGCACGTGGCGCTGGCGATCCGCACGGCGCGCCACAAGCCCAAGCTGCGCCCGCAGCGCCAGGCCGCGGCCGCGCGCCGCCCGGCAGCACCGCCGCCGCCGGACGAGCCGGTGGGCGAGCCGGCGCTGCAGGAGGCCGCCCGATGAGCCACGCCGCCGTCTTCGCCGTCTCGCTGCTGGCCTTCGCGCTGCTGGCGCTGGCGATGGACCGCCACCAGCAGGACCTGTTCGGCCGCGAACTCGAACCCCGCCGCTCGCGCGCGCTGCGCATCGGCGGCTGGGCGGCGCTGCTGGCCTCGCTGGCCATCGCCGTCGACGCGCAGGGCTGGTCGCTGGGCCTGGTGGCCTGGTGCGGCCACATCAGCCTGAGCGCCGGGGTGGTCATCCTCGCGCTCGTCGCCTGGGAGCGCCGCAAGGCGCGCTGAGGCGGCGGCGAGGGCGGGCGGCGCGGCCACAATGGCGGCCCGTTTCCCGTCTCTGCCCCGCCTCCGATGCGCACCCGCTTCATCCTCATCCAGACCAGCCATGCCGGCAACGTCGGCGCCGCCGCGCGCGCCATGCGCACCATGGGCTTCGACGACTTGGTGCTGGTGGCGCCGCGCTGGCCCAACGTGCTGCGGCGCGAGGAGACGATCCAGCGCGCCAGCGGGGCGCTCGACGTGCTGGAGAAGGCCCGCATCGTCGACACGCTGGACGAGGCGCTGGACGGCCTGACGCACCTGGCCGCCACCGCGATGGTGCCGCGCGACTTCGGCCCGCCCACGCGGGCGCCGCGCGAGCACTTCGCCTCGCTGGTGGCCGAGGGCACGCCGCAGCACGTGGGCCTGCTGTTCGGCTCCGAGCGCTTCGGCATGCGCAACGAGGACGTCTATCGCTGCCACGTCGCGCTCTCGATCCCCACCGCGCCGGACTTCGGCTCGCTCAACCTGGGCGCGGCGATCCAGGTGATCGCCTACGAGTGGCGCTGCGCGCTGGGCGGCTTCGCCGTGCGCGACGCGACGCCCGTGCCGCCGGCCGCCGATGCCGCGGCCGTGGCGGGCATGCTGGACCACTGGGAGCACGCGCTGGTGGACATCGGCTTCCTCGACCCGGCCGCGCCCAAGAAGCTGATGCCGCGCCTGACGCAGCTCTTCAACCGCGCGCAGCCCACGCCGGAGGAGATCCACATCCTGCGCGGTATCGCCAAGGCGATGGCCGACACGCGGCGGCGCTGACGCCTGGGCTCAATCCAGCCGGAAGCGCCCGCTGTAGCGGAAGACGTCGCCCCACCACGGGTGGCGGATGCGCATCTGCATGGTGAAGGCGCCGTCGTCGCCCGGCACGGGGCGCTCCTCCACGTAGGCGCGGCCGAGCAGCAGGTGCAGCAGCAGCGGCAGCGGCACACGCGGACCGCGGCCGAGCCGCCACACGTAGCCGGCGTCGCGGAACACCAGCGCGCCATCCTCCGCGCTCACGCGCAGCCGCAGGCCCAGGCCGAAGCGCACGTACTCGACGACCTCGTGGCGCGCGTGCGGCGCGGCTTCCATGAAGGAGCGGAAATGAAAGACCGGCCGGCCCGCGAAGTGGAAGCAGCGGTCCCAGGACAGCCGCGCGCTGTCGGGGTGGCAGCGGTAGTGCACCTCGATCGGCACGTCGCGCCCCTGATAGGGCACCAGCGCGCCGAACAGGCGGCCCGCGGGCAGCAGCAGCCAGGCCCAGCGGCCGCGCCAGACCTCGTCCATGCGGCCCCGCACCGTCACGCTGTCGCCGGAGAAGGCGCGCAGGCTGTAGTGGCGGCGCACCACCTCGCCCAGGCGCTGCCAGGCGACCTCGCCCAGCACGGTGCGGAAGACGGGTGCTTGCGTCATCGCTGTCCGTCCTCCAGCGCCAATTGCTCCGCGCGGGCCTTGTAGAAGTCCAGGATCCCCTCGGTGAAGTTGCCGATCAGCAGGCGCGCGGCGGCGTTCGCGTACCAGTTGAAGTGCGTGCTGGTGCGCCAGTGCACGTCGATACGCAGCTCGGTGCCGCCGTCCCGGGGCGTCAGCGTGAAGCGGGTCTCGTTCAGGTCGAAGTAGTGGCCGCCGACCTGCACGTGGTCGTCCAGCGCGCCGGGCGGCACCGAGCCGGGCCCGAAGCGGTAGCGCCAGGCCAGTTCGCGCCCCGGCTGCCACGTCGTGACGAGGCCGTCGAAGCGCACGCCGCGGTCCCACTGCATGCGGCGGATGCGGCCCGCGGGCGTGTCGGGGCCGAGGGCGACGGTCTCGGTGATGCTCTCCAGCGGGCGCGGCACCCCGATGCGGTAGGCCCACACGCCGGCCAGCTCCTCCTCGCGGATGCCGCGCACGTCGTTGAGCGCTTCCCACACGCTGTCGGGCGGCGCGGCGATGAAGGTGGCGTGGCTGGCCTGCGAGCGCGCCACGGGGTTGGGCAGGTCCGGCTCCACCATGCCCAGCGCCAGGGGCAGCACCGCGAAGCCGTGGAGCGCGTGGCGCGGCCAGCGGGTGAGCCGGCACAGCAGCCCCATCAGCAGGCCGCCCACGCTGCCCAGCAGCATGAACAGGGGAAAGATGACGATGGCGCAGATCCAGCCCTCGACCAGGATCGTCAGTGCGCCGGCCACCATCAGCGCCGTGGAGAGCCAGGGCGCGAACAGGTAGTAGCGCCAGCCGCGGCGCGCGCGGCGCTCGGCCACGTAGACCGTCACCGCGCCGCACAGCGCCGGCGCCAGGTAGATGAAGGCCGCCAGCATGGCCGAGTAGCGGCCGCCGGGGCTGCCGCTGAACACCAGCCGCAGGCCCAGCCCGACGGCGGCGCCCATCAGGTACGGGTACCAGCCGGAGAAGGCCAGGGTGCGGGACTGCGCAGGCTGCGGCAGGTCGGTCGTGTCGTTCATGTCTTGTCGTGTGCTCGCACGGCCGTGACCATGCCATAGTCGAAATCGCGCCAGAACAGGCCCAGCGCCAGCGCGCAGTAGCTGGCGACGATGTGCCTGCGGCGCCAGGGCGTGAGGCGCCCGCGCGCCCTCCATAGCGCGGCGATGGCGAAGCGCGTGGCGAGCCAGGGCACGTGCAGCGCGCTCGGCGCGATGCGCCAGCGCAGCGAACGGAAGCGCACCTGCTCGAAGCCCTCGGCGCGCAGCGCGGCGAGGAAGTCGTCCCTGCGCGCCAGGGTGGGCACCGCCCAACTGTCGGCCCAGAGGCGGTGCAGCCGGCCGGCGATGCGCCCGGGCCGCCCGCGCAGCAGGAAGCCGTCGACCACGACCAGCCGCGCGCCGGGCTTGAGCAGCCGCGCCGCCTCGCGGCAGAAGGCGCGCTTGTCGTCGCCGGGCGCGTAGCAGGCGCTTTCCAGCGCCCAGGCGCCGTCGGCCTGGGCCGCGGGCAGGCCGGTGCGGGTGAAGTCGGCCGCCAGGTGCACCGCCCGACCGGCCACGCCGGCCGGCGCGTCGAGCGCGCGGGCGATGTCGTTCTGCACCGGCACGTTGGTCACCGTCACCGCATGCAGCAGCGGCCAGCGGCGCAGCAGCGTGCGTGCCGCCGCGCCGGCGCCGCAGCCCAGGTCCACCACGCAGGCGGGCGTGCCGGCGGGCAGGGCCAGGGCCTCGCCCACCGCGTGGTTCATCGCCTCCAGCATGGTCTCGCGCCGCAGCGGATTCAGCCCCGCGCGCCAGAAGCCGAAGTGCATGTTGTAGCCCGGGCTCCAGGCGCGGTAGTCGTGCGCGGTCTCGGTGAAGTAGGCCTGCGTGTCCTGCGCTGTCGGGGCGCGGTGCGCCGCCGCGGGCGCGCCGGAGGGCGTGCAGGTGGGAGCGTGTGTCATCGGCAGTCCTTTCTCTGGGGGCGCTTACAGGGCCGGCTTGTTCACCATCAGCCAGTACACGGCCAGCATGGCGGCGAAGGCGGGGTAGCCCAGCCCTTCCCACCAGCGCGCCAGGCGCAGGTAGCCGGCGGGCAGTGCCGCGTCGTGCGCGGCCGCCTGCTGCGCCATGCGGGCCATGCGCAGTTGCAGCCACAGCACCGGCAGCCAGCAGGCTCCGGCCAGCAGGTACAGCGCGATCGACCAGGCCAGCCACGGCGTCGTCAGCGGCCAGCCCGCCATGTGGGCCAGCGCGATGCCGGTGGCGGGCTGGGCGACCACGGCCGGCGTGGTGAACCACAGGTCGGCCCGCACCACCAGCCGTGCGACGACGGCCTGCGCCCGCACGTCGCCGCTGCGGTTGGCGAAAAACAGGTAGAAGGCCGAGCCGAAGCCCGTGCCCACCAGGACCACGCTGGAGACGATGTGGGCGGTCTTCAGGAGCAGGTAGGTGTTCACGCGGTTCTCCCTCGGTGGTCGTGGACGTTCATCAGCAGCCACAGGGCGGCGGCGATGGGCAGGTTCTTGAGCAGCGGGCCGAGCGGATGCAGCCACAGCGCCGGCTGCAGCACGGTGGCGACGGCGGTCATCAGCACCATCAGCGCCAGGGCGGCCGCATAGCTGACGCGGCCCGGCCGCCGCCACAGCGCAAGGCCCACGGCCGTGTCGGCGGCGACGCCGGCCCAGATCAGCGCGGACTGCCAGCGTGGGTCGGCGATGCCCGCGTCGTGCAGCAGTTGCGCGCCCTGGCCATGTGCTTCGAGGGCGCTCGCCAGCGCCGTGCCCAGCCAGACGGCGACCAGGCTCAGGTGCAGGGCGCGAATGGGGTTCATGCGGCGTGGGCAGCCAGCGGCCTGGCCAGCGTGGCGAGCAGGGTGGAAGGCGGCGTGGCCGGCCGGCTGAGCAGTTGCGCGAGCCGGCCCGGTGCGGCGATGTTGTCGGTGGCCAGCAGCGCCAGCGTCTCGCTGCACCAGGGCGAGACGGGCACCTGGTCGCCCAGCCAGGCGCTGGCGCGGGTGGCCCAGCCGGGCAGGGGCAGCAC